>DASQVB010000267.1:0-3488 GCA_035640975.1 Pseudonocardiaceae bacterium | reverse complement strand
GCCGGGAAGTGCGGCTCGATGGGCAAATACACGCCACCGGCCTTGAAGATCGCGAGTACGGCGGCCATCCAGTCCAGGTTGCGCTCGCATACCACCGCAACGACACCTTCACGGCGCAGTCCCCGTGCCAACAGGGCTCGTCCCAGCCGGTTGGCCTGGGCGTTGAGTTGTCGATAGGTCCAGTGCCGGTCGCCGTGCACGGCCGCGACGGCGTCTGGGTGTGTCGCCACCCGCTGCTCGAACAGCTGGTGGAACCGGCGATCCGGTAGGTCCCGGCGCGGTCCGGCGAGCCCGTCGAGCTGGAAGTGGCGTTCCTCGGCGGACAGCAGACTCTGCCGGGTGTGCTGGGCATCGGGATCGGCGGCGATCAGCGTGAGCGCGCTGAGGTGATAACCGGCGATCCTGGCGGCGGCCTGCGCGTCGAGCACGTCGCTGCGGTACCGCAACCGCAGCATGATTTGACCCTCGTGTGGTGAGATCCCCACCCACAGCACGGTGTCCTCGTCCGGGTCTTCCGTGCGGACCCCGCCCTGGCCGGTGGGATCGAACACGGTCTCAAACGACGGTCCGGTCACACCCAGCTCACGCCGAAGATCATCGACCGGGAAGTCCTGGTGCACCCGCAGTGCTGACTCGACCCGAGAGGTATCCAGCAGCAACGTCCGCCACGAGTCCAGTTCGGTGCTCAGCCGGCAGGGCAACGCGGGGCTGCCCGCCACAGCCACATAGCCGGTTACCACTTCGCGGTCCCCGCACAGCGCGGCGAGCACCTTGGCGTGCGCGGCCAGCAGCACCGAGCTCAGCGGCATCTCCAACTCGTCACCCAGCCGGTGCAACGTCTCCATCAGGGCCTCGGGGATCTTCTCCTGGTGCTCTGCCACGCCGGTCACCGCATGGACAGTCCAACGCGGGATCGCGGTGAACCCACCGGCCATCAGCACACGCCGCCAGAACTCCCGGCCGGCCTTGGTTGACGTTCCCATCGACTCTTCCCCTCCACTTACCGCTGCCACGGTTCACCGGTGTCACGGTTCATTGGTGTCACGGTTCATTGGTGTCACGGTTCGTCGGTGTCACTGTGCTATCCGCCGCTGGTCGGGGCGGCGCCGCGGTTGTCGTTGCTTGTCTGGGCACTGGCCGGGTTTCCCCCCCACCGCGCGCCCGGTGGGATCTCCTCGCCTTTCATGACAAAGGAGTCGGGCGCGAGTAGTGCGCCGTTGCCCATCGTCACGCCGTAGTGGACGAAGGCACCGACCCCGAGGGTGGCGCCGGCCCCGATCGTGATGCGGTCGGACTTGAACGCGCCGTCCTCCTGCGAGTGGCACTGGATGATGCTCCGCGCATTGAGCGTGCAGTCGTTTCCGATGGCGGTGAACGTCTTTTCGACGATGAAGCAGCCGTCGTCGAAGACCCTGCGGCCGATCCGGACACCCAGCAGCCGCCAGATCGCGTTCTTGAACGGGGTGCCGTTGAACATCTGGAGATAATCCGTCGCGGGGACTTTCCAGAAACGTTCATGCCGCCAAAACGAGCGGTCATAGATCGAACAACCCAGCGGCCGCAAGGCCTGAAGGCCCCTGACGGCACGGTCGACCAGGACGAAGTAGACGACGGTGAACACCAGAACAAGCACGTTGGCCAGCGCGATCACCGACGCACCGAATGACTGGTAGAGGTCCGCGGCGGCCAAGCCGAGCAGGGTGACCCCGAAGAAGAAGATCCACCGCACCAGCAGGTACAAGCCCATGGTGACGGCATTGTGTTTGTTCTTGGCGGCCAGCCGCCGACGCAGCTCGTCGGCGTTGTCCAGGTCGAACCTGTTGTCACGCTCGACCGACCGCGGGATCTCGAAGCTGGGCGAACCCAGAAGTCCGACACCCTGGCGGACCTGCCCGTCGATAGGAACCATGACCTTCGTCGCGAGCAGGCAGTTGTCACCCGTTTTGCCCTGCGAGGGATAGGCAATGTTGTTCCCGACGAAGTTGTGTTGCCCGATCGACACTCGGGACACCCGAAAGGATGTACTCGAGAAATCGGCATTGATGAACGACAGCCCGTCAGCGACCATCGTTCCGCTGCCGACCGAGCTCAGATACGGGGTCTCGTGCTTGACCTCCGTGCCGAAGTTCGACCCGGTCTGCTCGACCCGGGAAAGGTCATACCCCAAGCAGCGCAAATAATGCACGATGGCGGAGCTGTCACCGAAGAGACGCTTAAAAAACTTCATATTGGTCCTGCGCGTGATCGCCCGGTGCGCCCAGTAGTGAAAGCCATACAAGCGATAAACCTTGTCCGGCGTGATGGCCAGGCTCAGCACCCGAGGGACAGTGACCACGAACAGCAGCCCAGCAAGCACCGAGCCGAAGAACAACACGAAGGAAGCGACCAGGGCGTCACGGTAAAACACCCAGCTGGTGAAAGCCAAAGGCCCCGGATCCAGCAGCGCAGCCAGGAAGGGAACCTGAGCAAACAGCATGCCCACCCCGCTGATCGACAACGGCAGGAACACAACCAGCATCACCAGCAGCTGCACAACGGGGTAGACGACCCGCCGCAGGGTGCTGCACCCAGCGGGATCGACCCTCTGGTAGTCCACCTCGGTCCGCTGCGCCGGGGACCCGTGCCAGCGCTCGCCGGCGGGCACCACCTGCCCGCTGTGCAGCGCGGAGGAATGGCCAAGCTGGGCCCCGTCACCCAGCGAGGTGTCGATGTCAAGCACCGTGGCCTCGCCGACGAACACGTCCTTGCCCAGGGTGACCGCGCCGGTCTGGATCACGCCGGCCTGGGCCCGGTAACCGGTGAACGACGAGTCCTTACGGATCACCGTGGCGTCGCCGATGGTCAGCAGATCGGTGCACACCGGCACGGTCGGGGACAAGATCGCCACGCCCCGCCCGACCTCCGCGCCCAGCGCCCGCAGATACAGCACATAAAGCGGTGACCCGACGAACAGCACCAGCGGGTTGGACCGGACCAGCGTCTTCACGATCCAGAAACGGACATACGCCAGGCTCCAGACCCGGATCTGCTGGGGCCTCCACCGACCAACGAGCACCCACTTCACCACGATCGGAAAAACACACAGACACAGGAAGCTCACGGCACCGAAGAGCACCGACCGCAGATAGACGTTGATCCAACCAGAGCCGGCGGAAATCCACTCGAAGCCTCCGACCTCGACAAACGCGGCCAGACAGGAATACCCCAGGAAAACCAGCAACTGCAGCGCTGCGCACAAAACATAGCCCAGCGTGGCGGTCGGGACCCGTCGGCAAAGCCCACCGCGCCCAGCATGGATCGCCACCTCGACCGCCGCCGGAACCGACGACCCGCTCACAGTGGGCGCCGGACCCGCCAGCGCCGTGGCCAAACCTCTGACCGTCGGATGGCGATAGATGTCTTTCATCGACACCGCCGGCAGCTCCGCCCGCTTTCTGACCCGGGCACAAAACCGGGCCATCACCATCGAGTCCGCACCCAGATCAGCA
>DASQVB010000266.1:0-5784 GCA_035640975.1 Pseudonocardiaceae bacterium | reverse complement strand
CATAAATCTCTTGCCTCATGCACGCTGACGGACGGCTGCAAACCAGCTGAACCGGTCTCCGCCGAGCCGTCACCCTAGATGCATCTGCGGATCGACCACCGACCGAGGGAAGGGGCAGGCGATCATGTCGGCATCACACTGGAGCGCGACACGCTTCCCCGGGGCCCTGTGGGTTGGCCGCGGGCAGGAAACGAAGCGTCGCGGCGGGATCCACCGCAGAGCGGGGTGACCGTCGAGGCGACGATCCTCATCGTACTGGTCTGCCTCTGCTTTGGGATCTTGCTCGGAACGGCCTGGACCATCCAAGCCCTACAGCCCAAACTTCGCCGGCAAGCACAAGAGCGTCGCCGGATCAATGCAGAGTGGGAGGCGCTTCGAAACACACAGCAGTCGGTCAAGTTGGATCGATGCCCGCGCTGTGGGTGTCACATGTCCGAGGGTTCCTGGTATTTCGAGGAGTACGAGCCAGACGGCGACTAGCGCATGCACGTGCAGGCAGTAGACAGCGTGTGACCAGCGATATCGTCGAACGAGACCGTGGCGCGCTACTCCGCTTGGTTGGAATCTGAATGCAATTGCATGAGCGGCTTCTACACTACCTCTGGTACTAGCCGAACGGATGACGCAGCCCGCGCCCGGAGCAGGCGCACCCGCGAAACACTACGACCAAAGGAGGGGCAAGCGATCATGTCGGCATATCA
The DNA here is from genome assembly GCA_035640975.1 of Pseudonocardiaceae bacterium. Taxonomy (GTDB): domain Bacteria; phylum Actinomycetota; class Actinomycetes; order Mycobacteriales; family Pseudonocardiaceae. The sequence continues at coordinate 5,083 of DASQVB010000266.1, read as the reverse complement.
CCGGATTGCGACACGCTTCCCCCAGGCTCAGCCGATGGGCCAAGACCAGGGGACGCCACGTCGCGGCAGATTGCGTCCCCGAGCATGGTGACCATCGCCGTGGCAGGCGCGGTCCTGCTGGTTTGCATCGGGGCTTTGGTCGGAGCGATCTGCACCGCCCAGGTCTTACAGCCCAGGCTCCAACAGCGTGCCGACCAGCAAGCCGCGGAGCGTCACATGCTGGCCAAGGAGTGGGCGGCGATCCACGGGCAGCGTCACCACTGCCCGCATTGCACGAATCCACCGTCCGCAGGGGACGAATCCTTCGCATCAACGGTGGCGCAGGACTGATTGCTGGCACCGTCCCAGCGTTCAGACGACTCGACGTCCGGACATGGCCCGGCCGAGGGTGAGTTCATCGGCGAACTCCAGGTCACCGCCCATCGGTAGACCGGAGGCGAGCCGGGTCACCGTCAGGTCGGGGAAGTCCCGCAGCATCCGCGCCAGGTAGGTGGCAGTGGCCTCGCCCTCGGTGTTCGGATCCGTCGCGATGATTACTTCGGTCACGTCGTCGGCACCTATCCGGGTCAGCAACTCCCGGATCCGCAGCTGATCGGGACCGACACCGGATAGTGGATCAAGCGCACCACCCAGCACGTGATAGCGGCCGGTGAACTCACGAGTGCGCTCCACCGCGAGCACATCCTTGGGTTCCTCGACCACACAGACCACCGTGGGATCGCGACGAGTATCAGCGCAGATCCGGCAAGTTTCCTTCTCCGACACCGTGCCGCAGACAGCGCAGAAGACCACTCCCTCCTTGACCCGCTGCAGCGCATCCTGCAGGCGGGTTACGTCCACCGGGTCGGCAGCCAGTAGGTAGAAGGCCATCCGCTGCGCGCTCTTGGGCCCGACACCGGGCAACCGCCCCAACTCGTCGATGAGGTCTTGGACGACGCCCTCGTACACAGTCATAGTTTCCGCCTTCGCGGGACGAAGTGCGTCGTCGGCTTATTAGACCCCAGGCAGGCCCAGACCCCCGCCAGGGCCACCGAGCGCGCTGGCCAGCGGGCCCATCTTCTGCTGGGTGAGGTCCTGCAAGGCGTGGTGTGCGTCAGCCATTGCTCCCACCAGGAGGTCCTGCAGGGTCTCCACGTCGTCGGGATCGACCACCTTGGGGTCGATGGTCACGCTGAGAACCTCGCCGGAGCCGGCCAGTGTGACCAAGACCAGGTCGCCACCGGCCTGTCCGGTGACCTCCGCCTCGGCAAGTTCTGCCTGCGCGCTCATCAGCTGCTGTTGCATCTGCTGAGCCTGCTGCAGAATCATGTTCATATCGGGCGCTCCACCGGGTTGCACTGCGGCTCCTCTCGTCGATTCGGGCCTCGAGGGCAAAGCACGCGGCCCGGACTAGCAATGTCACACCAGTTGTGATGTCACAGGGTTGTGATGTCACAGGGTAGCCATGTCCGCGCCGGAGAAACCGTGCGGCCGAGCCCTGTTAGGCCGTAGCGTAACGGGCGTGCAGCTCACCGGGGCGCAGCGCAGCCATCGCGATGCTGTGCAGCGGCTGCAAGCCAGTTACCGGGCAATTCCAACGGGATCGCCGGTACGGCTGGCCAAACGAACGTCGAACCTGTTCCGATTGCGGGCCGCGACCGACAGTCCAGGCCTGGATGTTTCCGGCCTTACCGGGGTACTGCACGTCGACCCGGCCACCCGCACGGCTGACGTCGCAGGAATGTGCACTTACGAAAACCTCATCGCCGCCACCCTGCCGCACGGGCTGACCCCGCTGGTCGTGCCGCAGCTCAAGACGATCACGCTGGGCGGTGCGGTGAGTGGGCTGGGCATCGAGGCGGCCTCGTTTCGCAACGGCTTGCCGCATGAGTCCGTCCTGGAGCTCGACGTGCTCACCGGGGCCGGTGAGATCGTCACCGCCACCCAGGGGGATGACCTGTTCGCCGGATTTCCCAACTCCTACGGCACGCTGGGCTACACCACCCGGCTACGCATCGAGCTGGAACCGGTGCGCTCGCACGTCGCACTGCGGCACGTCCGCTTCGACGATCTTGATCAGCTGTGTACCGAGGTGGCGCAGATCATGACGACCGGAGTATGGGACGGCGCAGACGTCGATTACCTCGACGGTGTGATGTTCTCCCCCACCGAGTCCTACCTGACAGTTGGCCGGCGCGTTGAGCATCGGGGGCCGGCCAGCGACTACACCGGGGCGCAGATCTACTACCGCTCAATCCGGCAGCGCGACGACGACGTGCTGAGCACGCACGACTACCTGTGGCGCTGGGACACCGACTGGTTCTGGTGCTCGGGTGCCTTCGGTGTCCAGCACCCGGTGATCCGGCGGCTCTGGCCGGCCCGGTTACGCCGCAGCGACGTCTACTGGAAGATCGTTGCGCTGGCCAACCGTTTCGATCTGGACAACCGCTTCGAGACGTGGCGCGGCCGGCCGCGCCGGGAACGGGTGATCCAAGACGTCGAGATTCCCGTCGAGCGCACCGCGGAGTTCCTGCGCTGGTTTGCCGAGCGTGTCGGCATCAAGCCCGTGTGGCTGTGCCCGTTGCGGCTGCGCGGCGACCGGGACTGGCCGCTGTATCCCCTAGAACGCGGCCGGAACTACGTCAACGTGGGCTTCTGGTCAATGGTGCCGATCGCCTCTGGCGGAACTGGTAGTGATATGAACCGAGCCATCGAGCGCCAGGTTGACGCGGTGGGCGGGCACAAGTCGCTGTACTCGGACTCCTTCTACTCGCGGGAGGAGTTCGACGCTCGCTACGGCGGTGAGCATTACGCGGCGCTCAAGGAGCGCTACGACCCGGACCGGCGATTGGCAGACCTTTACGCAAAGGCGGTGCGATGTCGATGACGACCTTCCGGCGCTCTCGTCCGACGGCAGCACTGACGTCGGATCGGTTGTCCTTGGCGGGGATCGTGGAACTGCTCACCGATGGTCGCTTTCCGGTGCGGTTCACCGCCTACGACGGTAGCACCACCGGTCCGCCCGATTCCGAGATCAGCGTGCATCTGGGCACTCCGCGCGGCGCCAGCTACCTGTTCACCGCGCCGGGTGATCTCGGCATGGCGCGGGCATACATCGCTGGTGACCTGCGCGCTTGCGGAGTGCACCCGGGTGACCCGTACCAGGCGATGCAGCTGATGGCAGACGAGGTGCATTTCCGGCGCCCGACCATGGCAGAGCTGGCGTTGATCGTCCGCTCGCTGGGCTGGGAAGTGCTGCATCCGGTGCCGCCGCCACCTCAGGAGTCACGGCCCCGGTGGCGGCGAGTCGTTGAAGGATTGGCCCATTCCCGGTACCGCGATTCCGAGGCGGTGCACCACCACTACGACGTCTCCAACCGTTTTTACGAGCTAGTGCTCGGCTCGTCGATAACCTACACCTGCGCTGTCTTCGATCATCCAGATGCGAGTCTGGAGCAAGCACAGGAGCGAAAGTACGAATTGATCGCCGACAAACTGGGGCTGCAGGCTGGGATGCGGCTGCTTGATGTCGGCTGCGGCTGGGGCGGCATGGTGCGCTACGCCGCCCGCCGCGGGGTTCGGGCGTTGGGCGTCACGCTGTCTGAGCAGCAGGCCCATTGGGCTCAACAGGCGATCGTGCGGGAGGGTCTGGCCAAGATCGCCGAAGTGCGTCACTCAGATTACCGGGACGCCCCTGGCCGTGACTACGACGCGGTGAGCTCAATCGGCCTCACCGAGCACGTCGGAGTGCAGTCCTACCCATCCTATTTCGGGCTGCTGCTGGCCAAGCTGCGCCCCGGGGGCCGGCTGCTCAACCACTGCATCACCCATTCGCACAACCGGACTCCAGCTCAGACCGAGCTGTTCATTGATCGCTACGTGTTCCCCGACGGGGAGCTTGCCGGTGCCGGCAAGATCATCAGCGAGGTGCAGGACGCTGGTTTGGACGTGCGCCATGTGGAGAACCTGCGGGAGCACTATGCGCTGACGCTGAAAGCGTGGTGCGCCAATCTCGTCGCGCACTGGGACCAGTGTGTGGCCGAGGTCGGCGAAGCCACCGCCCGAGTGTGGGGGCTGTACATGGCCGGTTCTCGACTGTACTTCGAGCGCAACCGTCTCCAGCTGCACCAGGTCCTGGCAGTGCGCCCGGACAGCACCGGCAACTCACACGTGCCGCTACGCCCGTGGTGGTACTCGTGACGAAGATCGCCGCCCTCCCCAGGCACCGTTAGCCTTCATCGATACGTCGAGCGCCGAGTTGCTCGGCGAGCAACGCCAGCGCGGCCTCCTCGGGATCCCGACGGGCGGCATGCTCGTGGCTCATACCGGAAGCCTCGGCGAGCATCGCCTCGTCGTCATCCACCGGTGGTTCCGGAGGTGGGGGAACACCGTCGTCCGGTCCCTGCGCCGCCGGGCGGCGGCTGGCGGGACGCTCCGGTGGACGGGTCCGCTGTGCCTGCTTCTGGGGCTGTACCTGGGCGCTGGAGATACCTGCGTCGCTACCGACATGCTCGCAACGCACCTGCCAGTCAACCCCCAGCACGGCGCGCAGCGCTGTCTTGATCAAATCCACGTTGCGGTCCTCACCCAGCCTGCGGGCCAGCGGGGCGTTAGGCAGGTTCAGCACCAGGGTCGAGCCCTGCACTGTGTTTGCACTGGCATTGCTGAGCAGAACTTGGGTAGTTCGGCTCTGCTCGCGCACCGCGTCCAACAGGGCCGGCCACACCCGTCGCACCGCGGCCGCATCGAGCTGCTCTGGCGTGGCTTCGCGCTGGGCCTCGGCAACCGATGATTGCGCTGGCGGTGATGGGGCGACCGGTGGGTCGGCCGCATGGGTAGGTCGGCTCGATGGTTGCGGAGGTGCCGGGGTTTCGGCGGCGTCGGCTGGGGCCGGTGAGCACCCCTGGTCGACCTCCGGCGCAGGTGGGGCGATGGTCAGCCGCCGCTCCAGCCGTTCCAACCGGTGCAGCACCGCTGCTTCCCCCTCGGCGGCGGCCGGCAGCAGCATCCGGGCGCACAGCAGTTCCAGCAGCAACCGGGGGGCGGTGGCCCCGCGCATCTCGGTGAGCCCATTGTGCGTGATCTCGGCGAACCGGGTGAGACT
>DASQVB010000265.1:0-2567 GCA_035640975.1 Pseudonocardiaceae bacterium | reverse complement strand
GGGGCGTTCCTGTTCTATCCCGCGAGCAAGATTCTGACCTACGAGGCATTCCTGGTCGCGCTGTTCGCTCTGGCCGCCGGGTGCTCCATCTTGGAAACCTCGGCCAACCCGTACGTGATCTCTTTGGGGCCGGAGGAGACGGCGACCCGGCGGCTGAACTTCGCGCAGGCGTTCAACCCGCTGGGCACCAACATCGGCGTGCTGATCGCCGCGACCCTGATCTTGCCGAAGCTGGAGTCCCCGGTGGACCTGACCTCGGCCACGCCGGAGCAGGTCCAAGTCATCCGTGCGGGGCAGCTCGGCGCCGTGATGGGTCCCTATCTCGGGCTCGGCATGCTGCTCTTGGTCATCTGGGTCGTGATTGCCACCCAGAGGGCGCCCAAGATCATCGAGGAGTTTCCCGACGTCGGCGACACCAGCAAGGGCGCGCTAGCCCGGATGCTCTGGAACAACAAGCGGTACCGGTTCGGTGTGGTGGCCCAGTTCTTCAACGTCGCCGCACAGGTCTGCACGTGGACATTCATCCTGCAGTACGTCCAGCAGGCCATCGACGGCAGTCTGGAGCTCGGCGGTTACCTGCTGCAGGTCAGCCTGATCGTTTTCCTGCTGTCCCGGTTCCTGATGACCTGGGTGATCGGAAAGATCCGCGCGACGAAGGTAATGGCCGCCCTCGCCGTCCTGGCTGTGCTGCTGTGTCTCTACGCCGTGGCCGCACCCAACATCACGGGGGTGGTCGCGCTGGTCTTGGTCTCGTTCTGCCTGTCGCTCATGTTCCCCACCATCTACGGGGTAGCCCTGCACGGCCTCGGTCCGGCCACCAAGTTCGGCGCCGCCGGACTGGTGATGGCCATCGTCGGCGGTGCGATCATGCCCCTCGTTCAGGGCGCAACGCTGGACGCCACGAGCCCGGCCGTCTCCTTCACCGTTCCGGCCGTGTGCTTCGTGGTGGTCGCGGCGTTCGCGTTCTACGACCTCCGGGCCAAGGAGCAACTCGCGATCGCGACCAGCAAGGCGGATGCGGCATGAGACTCCGACGCCTCCTCGCCGCACTCGGGCTGGTTATCGCGTGCGCGTCGGTCGCCTGCGCGCCCGACGTGGGCGTGAGCCAGCGGTCCGCTACCGATCTCGAGGTGGTCTCTTGGTGGACATCGGGGTCGGAGCAACAAGCCCTCACCGTGCTGTTCGACGCCTACCGGGCAGCACACGCAGGGGCGAAGGTCACCAATGGCGCCGTGGCGGGGGGCGGCGGCAGCAACGCCCAGGTCGTGCTCACCCAGCGCCTGCTGTCCGGGAACCCACCCGATGTGTGGCAGACCTTCCCCGGCGGAGCACTGCGAGCATACGTCGATCAGGGCCAGGTCGCCGACCTCAACGACCTGTACGGCCAGAGCGGCCTGGCAGCGGTGCTGCCGGAGGTCATCCGCGACGGGCTTACCGTGGACGGCAAGCCGTACGGGGTGCCGACCAGCGCTCACCGCGGCAACATGCTGTTTTACAACACCGCCCTGCTGGCGAAGGCCGGCGTGGCGCAGCCGGGACCCGGCTACCTGCCCCCGACCTTCCTCCATGACTTGGCGAAGCTGGACAAAGCCGGCATCACGCCACTGTGCCTAGGAGCCAAGGACCCGTTCACCACCACCGCGCTGTTCGAGAACACCCTGCTGAGCGTGGTCGGCGCCGACGGGTGGCGGCGAATCGCCGAGGATCGATTCCGCTGGGACTCCGACTCCGTAGCCGAGGCGCTGCGCCGGTTCGGGCAGATCCTGGACTACGCCGACCCCCAGGCGGCGGCGCTGACGTGGGACGCGGCCACCAAGAAGCTCGCGGACGGCGAGTGCGCCTTCGAGACCCTCAACGACTCGGCCTTCGGGGAGCTGGTCAGCGCCGGGGCGGTCGACGGCAAGACCTTCGGCGCGGTGCCCTATCCCGGCACCGACGGGACATACGTCGCCGTGGTCGACACCTTCGTACGAGCCCGCCAATCCGAGAACGCCCGCAAGGCATCCGAATTCCTCGCCGTCCTCGGCTCGCCGGACACGCAACTCGCCTTCAGCAAGGCCAAGGGCTCGGTGCCGATCCGGACCGACGTCGACGTCTCGTCGCTGACGCCCTACCAGCAATCGGCCGCGAAGGCGCTGCGGAGTGGCATGGTGCTGTGGTCGATCGTGCACGGAGAGGCAATGCGCCCCCAGTTCCAGCAAGGTTTCTACGACGCGGTCGCGACCTACGTCCGCAGCCGCGACGCTAAGGCATTCCGCACCACGCTCACCGACGCCATGCGTCGCCAGGCCCCACCCAAGTAAACAGCCGCCCCGCATGCCGGCTGGCCGAACTGGTCGATCGCTTCGGGTGTCGGCCGGGCGCCTGTTTCGTGGTAGGGCGTATTGGTCTGCAGGCAGTGCCAGAGTTTGGACAGCAGTTTGTTTGCGAGGTTGCGGAGCGCGGCGTTCTAGGTGTCGCCGGCGGCTCCGCGGTGGTCGTAGTGGGCTCGGGCGCCAGCTGATCTGGTCAGCGTGGCATAGGCCGCGAACGGGTCCATCTCGACACCACCATGGCGTTCACGGACT
>DASQVB010000264.1:0-7788 GCA_035640975.1 Pseudonocardiaceae bacterium | reverse complement strand
CCAGGCGAGTAGGTCCGCGGCCAGTGCGGTGATGGCCAGCCAGATCTGGTTCTGGGCGAAGTCGTGGAATGGCGGGTTGCGCAGCCCGGTGTCCTTGCCGGTGCGGATGCGGTCTTCGACGCGGGCGTGGCGGCGGTGGCGCAGCTCGAGGTCGGCGAGCTGGTGGTGGGGCCCGCCGGGTGGGGTGTTGGGTGAGCAAGCCGGTGATCCGCATGCCGTCGGCGTCGGTGATGCGCAGCTGCGCGCCGGGGTGCGGGCGTTCTTTGCGCAGGATCAACCGGGTGCCCGCCGGCCAGGCCGACAGGTCGACCAGGGCGGTGACCTCGGCGAGCACGCGCCGTCGCGGGGCTGGATCTGCACACCGTGCTGTCTGGCGCGGGGCTTGCGGGCCTGATATGCCGAGGGCGGCAGCAGCGCGAAGGCGGCGTGGATGTCGAAGTGCCCCAGGCTGGCGCCGACGGAGAACTCCACTCCGAGACCGGCCAGGTGCGCGGCGAACTGGCGGGTGGCGCCAGCGGCGTCGGTATGCACCAGTACCGGCACCCGACCGTGCTCATCGCGGCGGCGCAGCGGTTCGGGGATCTGCGCCAGGGCCGCGTCCAGCACCACAACGTGGTCAGCGGCGGTATTGGACCCTGCCCGCCCGGGCCGCAGCAGCTCGGCCACCGGCTCCCCACCGCCGCCGGTGCCGTGATCGGCGTAGGCCATCAGCGGGTGAAACCCGAAGGTCTTCTTCCAGGTCCGGGTCGCGTCCTGTTTCTCTGAGTGCGCGGTCACCAAGGTCGCGTCCAGGTCGATGACCACCTGGCCGTCCTGGACCGGGGCGTCGGTGAGATCCCAGACCCGTTCTCGCGCCGTGGCGCGGGCGCCGGTGATCGCCCCCAGCGCCCGATCGACGTCCTGGGCCAGCCGGGCGATCAGCCGCGACACCGTCGGGTCCGAAGCCACCGGCCCTAACACCCCGGGTTGGGCGTGCAACACCGCGATGTCGCAGGCCGCGTCGCCGCCCAGTGCCACCGCGATCGCCAGATCCCCCACGATCTTGCCCGGATCATGGACCGCCAGCGGATGCCGCCACAGCCCCAGCCGGGTCAACAGCTCCTTAGCAAGCCCACTGCGCCGAGCCACCTCGACCAGCAGCGCCCCGCCCGCGTGAGACACCAACGACTCGCCACCGGTAAGCACTGACACCATGGCCTGCGATGTTTATCCTTCACTCGCGAAGGGCCTCTCAACTCGACACGTTTGGGTCTCGACAACCACGATCAAACCGTGCTGAGCAGGCACTTTCGCGCACCTACCACCGGTGTGTCACTCGTATGACCAACTACGGTGAAAGCCCGAGGCTAGGTAGCAGCTGGGCGATGTGGTTGAGCTGACAGACACGGTCAAGTAGCTGGTTGTCGGAGGCCAACTATTGAAGGTGTCCGGCAGTGGGATCAGCTCGTGGTCCAATCGCGTTGGCCAGCTGCGGTAGCCGGTCAAGGAGGGTTACGCCAAGGGATCGGTCGTGCCTCAGCTGGCTACTCGGCGCGGGACTGCCCGGGCAGCTGCGGTGGTCATCCGGGCACCTCGGCGGTGACCGGGATCAGTGTCCTGCGGGTGTCCATCCCGGAAGGAATGACCAGCACCGGGCAGCTCGCGTGCCGCACGCAATACCAGCTCACCGATCGGTGCAGCAGTTCCCTCCACCGGTGGCCGTGACCGATGACCAGCAGGTCGGCACCCACGGCCTGGCGAACGAGTCCCTGGCCAGCCGCCCCTCGGACCAGGCTTTGCAGTACTGCAACGGGCGCTGCCCCCTTGGGGACGCGCGCCACTGCGGCCGCCACGATCTGGGCGAGTTCCCGCTCGGCCCGCGCTTGTTGCTCGGCGACCGGTGGCACTGGTTCGGCGGTGACCGCCTCTTTCCACGACCTCGCCACTACCGGCATCCAGCAGCTGACCGCACGCACCCGACCGTCGGTGCGCCCGGCCTGCGCCAAAGCCCACCGCAGCGCGGTGTAGCTGGCCGGGGAGCCATCGACACCAACCACCACCAGCTGCTCGCCCATCTCAGTCTCCTCCCCGTCGAACCTTCTTCTATAAGTGCGTCGGGCCTCGTCCCCGTGTCGTAGACCACTTTCTTGGTGGGCCTTTGCGGTCCCGATTCCGGTATCAAATGCACTCTGCCTGTCGACGACGACTTCGGGTTAGTCGTCGCCAAGGATCCCTAGGAGTCCGCCGCCGTTGTGGCGACCGTAATCATAGCTGTTGTGGTGGCTGTAGGAGCGGCTGGCATAGCCCCCATGGCGAGAGTGGCCTTCATAATCGCCGTGGCCGTGATGGCACCCGTGATTACGATCGTTACCGTAGCGACCAAGTGAAAAAATCTCCGCGATCCCCATGCGTCCCTCCCTATCTGCTTTCGCAGGAACTTCTGCTCCTAGAACGACGTTCGAGATGAAGCAGTCGCCGGTTCGGATCCGCCGGGGACGCCCTCTTCATCACTCGGCTTGGCGGATCGTCAAAACGAAAACTCCGTGCACACGAAAGAAGATCGGCGATGTGGTCGGTTGAACCGTTCCCCCGTCGGTGATATCACCGCCAGACACCCCACGAAACCGAAGGCAGGATGTCGAACTTGATCAGGTCACCGCGAGGTTAAGAGACGGTACGACGTAACACCAGCGGCGACATGCGCTCAGCGACTTTGCGGGGTTGGCATCACCCATCCGGGCGCGTATGCAAGTGCGTTATTGATACAGCACTGCCACCGCGACAATCTTCCACGGCACTCGGTTTACACGCCGACGAAGGAATGTGACTTTAGCTATCAGAACGGCCACGATTGCGGCGGTGTTGCGGGGTGGTATCTTAGGGCGGCGACTACAGAACGCGATCGCCACCGCGCTGCTCACCAGGACGGGGTCGGGTGTGTCTTGCCACTGCCGTGGCTGTGCTGAACCCCAAGACCCACCGACGTTAGGCGGTACTGGCCAAAATGGGAGAGGCCAACATGGCGCAGGCCCACGAGCATGGAACCTGGACCAGACCGACGCACGTGACAGCCGGTTCCGGCGGACGCCTTGCCTATCGAAGTGCGGCCCGTGCCGAGGAGCGGTCGGCGGCAAGTCCGACGATCATTAACAGCAGCGCGCTAATCAGGTGTAGCCCGTGATCGGCCCCGTTGAGCGCAAGAATATTCGCCGTGGAGCCCTGCAGCGCTAGGCCGATCGCGAACACAAGCAGATACACCGCGCCAACAGTCATGTTGACCCGCCTGCTGACCGTGATAGAGGCCAAACCTCCCGCGATCAGCAAGGCGCCGACGAGCACGTGCACGATGTTGTGCAGTGGGTTGAGCATAAGGATCCCGAGCAGTAGCGGGCCGTTCATGCTGGCAAAGCCGCTGAACCCGGTGACGAAAAATCCCACCACGCCAACCAGCACATAGATCACACCGAAGCCGACACCCACATTCTTGTTGACCATGCCACGCGGTTCCCTTCTGCAACAGCGACCCGGAGCACGTCGAGGCCCGGTCTCAGCCGACGTTCGTCGTCCAGACGCCAACCGGTTCGCAGCAGCTTTCCCCAGGACGTGCCCGACCTACCTCACCCTGCCGGCCGATCGTCCGAGCATTGTCGGTGTCTGGCGCAAACCTGGCGCGAAGCGGGTGACCTCATCCTAGGGCGCCCGTCGTGACAGTGCGGTTGTCCTTTTGCTGGCCGTGCTGTCGGGCAGTACCGGCAGCGCACTTGACACCGGACGTATGAGGTGGTCGGCGCGGGCTGAGTACGGCGATCGGACTGTGGTCGTCGTCGTCGACGGGCGGCCGCCCGTGTGCCCGTGCGTGGTGCAGGAGCAGTGCCCGCGGGCTGTGCTCGTCCGGTGAGCTGCATCACGGTCCGATTTCAGAGTGAACCGCTTGTTAGCCCGGCCTCGAAAGGACAGTCATGACGTCGTCTGGGTTATCGGTTCCGGTGGCCGCCCTAGTGGCCGCTATCGATGGCCGCGGGTTAGTGGCGGGGCACCTAGTGGGCGGGTTGGTGTCGCTGATTTCCTCGCCGTTTGTCGCGGCGGACGCGTCGCCCTAGAACCAAGTTCGGGAAAAGATATGAGGGCTATGAGGATCGCGGAAATTTTCTCACTCGGCTGCGATGGCGGTCGCGGCAGTTACGGCGGCCACGGTGGTTCCGAACGCCACTATCGCCATGGGGACTATGACAGGAGCAACTACGGCCACCACAATGGTGATCACTACGATCGTCACAACGACGACGGACCCCTAGGGACCCTTGGGGCAAACTAGCCCTGCAAGTTGTCGACGGTGGCCTTCATTCCCGTCATGGGGTGAAGGCACCTGCTTTCCCATGAAGACTGTACAGGCCAGGGACAACACCGGGTAAGCCCTGACCGCGCACCGGGCACACCAATTCTGACGGCGCAACGGGTGATATTCGGTACAGGCGACCGCCCGAAAGACATACCGAGTAACGCAGCACAAATGTTTTCTATTCGTAATCTGCAAGCCATGAACCCGCTGCTGTGGATTACCGAAGAAATACAAGCCAGGTCCGGACCAACCGGGCACCCAATAAGGACTCGAGATCGAATGAGGGAAATTCAATGAGGAAAATTCAACGACTGGCAGCGGTCGGTGCTATGGCGGCCCTGACCGTCGCGGTCGGTGCATGTAGCAACCCCCAGGGGCCGACCACCGGAGCCCAAGCCTCCGCGCCGGTCAACGAGTCGACTGCGCCCGCCGGGGAGGCGATGGCGCCCACTGCTACCGGCGTAACCCAGATCACCGACATCTTCGGGCCAGCCTGCGGCCAGGTGCCCACGCAAGGCGAAGGCTCAGCACAAGGCATGGTCGATGACCCCGTAGCCACCGCGGCCAGCAACAACCCGCTACTGAAAACCCTGGTAGCAGCGGTGACCGCCGCCAAGTTGGGCGACACCCTCAACAGCGCTGAGGCCATCACCGTGTTCGCCCCAGCCGACCCAGCCTTCGCCGACTTGGAGGCCAAAAACCCGGGCATCACCAAACAGCTGACCACCGACCCCAACGTGGCATCGGCCGACAGCAAGCTGTCCACGATCCTGAAATACCACGTGGTCGGGCAGCGCTACGACGCCGCAGGTCTCGTCCAGGCCGGCACGGTGGAAACCCTGCAAGGCAACAAGGTGACAATCGCCGGCACCCCGGCGGCACCCACCGTGAACGGCACCCCAGTGCTGTGCGGCAACATCCCCACCAAAAACGCCACCGTGTTCGTGATCGGACAGGTACTCTCACCGCCAGCTACCTGAAGCTAAGCCGACAGCTACCACCTGTCAGGGCGGCTCCGTTAGGGAGCCGCCCCCAGCTTGTAAATTATCCAGTGCTCCACTGACCACGATCCAACGGCCGTGCAGCTCCTCCCGATTCTGACCGTAATCCATTTCCGCTGGCGGGACCGGTCCCATTAGGTGGAGCACCGCATGCGATGAACGACCTGGACGCTTGCCCCTGGTCTGTGTCGACAACGCTTGAAAAACCGACCCCGTGTCGCCGCTTGGGTTCCAGTAGTCGTCGACGCTCTTCGACGCTGATGACACTGTCGGCTTCAGACCCGTGGCGGTTGAGCACGGATACCCGGTCCTTCGAACTGAGCTGTCGCCAAGCTGGCGACGGTTGCTACTGCAGCATCGCCTATGCCGGCTCCGACGATGGCGAACTCATGGTCGCGCGGCGCCCGCGGATGCTGCGCGACATCCCCGACGGAGAGTTCCCCGACTCGTCCGGTGCGGCAGTGCCTCCGTCGGTCTGTTGACCACTGACGATTTTGCCCAGGATCCGGCGTCGAGCCGGATCTCCCAGGCAGTCGAACGTGTCCACCTGTCGACTCTTGCATCACCCGTCAGGTAAGTCAATACTTCACTCCGTATTTGCGGGACATTTAGCTATATTTATCCGCATGTAGTGAGTTGACCGTAGTTGTGCTCCGCACCAACGGTTACCCTACGTCTTGAGGGATGAGCTCATGGGTGTAAGGCGGTGCGGCCGTGGCCTCGTCGAGCGGTACGTGACAGCGTCCTTGGAGATGCGCTGAATAGCCGCGTACATGGCGGCTGCGGAGGCATAGCACGAACCTCCGCCAGCAGTGCGGACAACGCCGGCTGCATCACTTGCACAACGCCTCCGACCCGGACCGCTCCACCCATCGACCCTAGATCTGTTGACACGTTCAGGCGCACCTTGCGACTGGGCATATAGCTCAGCTGCGGATTCAAGCACCACATACCTCGGCAGCAGCGGTGCAAGCTGAATGACGCTTTGCACTTGCGGGTCATACAGTCAGTAGTCCCCGCGGCGTCATGTGCGAACATTCGGGATGCCGGTGCGTCGGTCCGGGAGAGGGCCCCGCTTCACGGGTAGCGGGTGTCAGTCCGCGTGGATGATCGTGCCCACGTGCTCGCCCTGCAGGGCGTTCGTGATGTTCCCTGGCGTGCGCCCGTTGACGATCTGGATCTCCTTTTGGTGTTTGGCATGCGCCATGAGCTCGAGCACCAGTGCATCGATGGGCAGCGCGTCGAGGTTCTTGGCCATCAGTTCGGTGACCCCTATTCGCGGGATCAGCTCGGGGGGGTTCGTCTGAGCTGTCGCCGGGTCGCTGGTGAACACGCCGTCGACGTCCTTGACGTAGATCGTTCGGGCGGCACCGTAGGCGTCGGCCAGCAGGAATGCGCCGGTATCTGTGCGGTGTGGAGGGATCTTGCCCACCTCGGGCGGCAGTTCGTACAGGCCGTAGGGCGGGAATCCGTTGGACACTGCGGCCCGGCTGGCGCTGAGGTGCACGGCGAGCTGGTGCGCGATCGTCGCATGGGAAAGGTAGGAGACACCCTGCTCGGCGAGCAACGCCGCGATGAGATGACCGTTCTGCTCGGCCTCGGACGACACCAGCGCGGCCAGCACACCGGTAGGCAGGCCGAGATCGAGCCCGACACCGAGCACGTGCCGGGCCCGGATGCCCGGTCCGGTGAGGATCAGCATCCGATGCTCGGGCAGCGCCGCACGCAGTTCCTCGACGACCGGCAGCACCGCGTCACGGCCTTTGTCCATGATGGAGCGCCCACCGATCACGACGACGTTCAGCCATGGCAGCAGCGGAATCACCGGACGGTCGAGGGGCCGGATCAGTTCGCGGTCGAGCAAGGTCTGGCGCATGAGCGGGGACGGCACGTCCTTGGCCGCGAAGGAGGACTCGGTCTGCGAGGCAGCGTTGGTCATGACGTTCTCCTCGGTTGCGTTGTCGGCGGGTGAGCAGCGGCGCTCATGCCGCGGTGATGATCGTGCCGACGTGCTCGCCGGCGAGCGCGCGCCTGAGCAGTCCCGGCCGTAACCCGTTGATGACTTGAACCGACTTCACGTGCCGTGCCCGGCGCATGAGTTCCAGGACCGGGCGCTCGATGACGAGATCCGGCAGATCTTGAGCGATCAGCTCATCGACGGTGATCTCGGGAATCAGCTCGGCACTCGGATTGGTCTTTGGATTGGCGGTGTAAAGCCCGTCCTCATCCTTGACGAAGATCATGTTACGGCAGCCGTAGACCTCCGCGACGAGATAACACCCGGCGTCGGTGCGATACGGCGGGATCACGCCCTCGCTGGGAACGCGCTGCCACATGTCGTATGGAGGCATGCCGGAGAAAATGGCGGCGCCGCACTCGGCGAGATACAGCGGCAGCGCACCGAACGCTGAACCACCCACTACCGGCACCCCGTGGCGAGCCATAAGGTACCCCAGGATCTGGGCGTTC
>DASQVB010000263.1:0-2881 GCA_035640975.1 Pseudonocardiaceae bacterium | reverse complement strand
GGCCGCGCGGTGGCGGAGTGGCTACCGCGCCGGCTGCGGCCACTGCGTTGACAGCGGCGTCCATACGAGGCTCACGCGGCGGAATGCAGGAGCTGGGTGCGGCGTTGCTCGGGCCGTGGCACCCACAGTCCAACAGGTCGGTAACCGAAGGTGTGGCCGTATCGCGCGGCAGCGCAGACCCGTTTCGCCGGGACGAGCGTCGAGCTGGCGCGTACCCTCAACCCCCAGTGCACACCTGGGCAGGGGGGTGGTCGAAGCGATGGGAGCCGACAGTAGCGAGCTTGCCCAGCCTGGGCAGGCCGAATCGAGCCCCGGCCGCGCCCCGGAAAAAGGCACTGAAGTAGTCACTGAAGTAGTCACCGAAGTAGCCACTGAAGTAGCCACCGAAATAGCCACTGACGGAACACCCGAAAGGACTACTGTGCCGCCGCCGGACAGCGCGGATCAAGCCGTCGAGAACCAAGGCGTCGAGCAGGATCCGGGTGTCCAGGAGACGCCCGAGCAGCGCACCGCGCGCTTTGAGCGCGACGCCATGCCGTTGCTTGATCAGCTCTACGCTGCGGCACTGCGGATGACGCGCAACCCTTCCGACGCCGAGGATCTTGTGCAGGAGACTTATCTCAAGGCCTATGGCGCCTTCCACTCCTTCCGCGCGGGCACCAACCTGAGAGCGTGGCTGTACCGCATTCTGACCAATACCTACATCAACGGATACCGCAAGCGGCAGCGCCAGCCGGTCCAGCAACCCACCGAGGAGATCACCGACTGGCAACTCGCCCAAGCTGAGCAGCACACCTCGTCGGGCCTGCGTTCGGCGGAGATGGAAGCCCTGGACCGGCTGCCCGACTCCGATGTCAAGGAGGCTCTGAGCCAACTGGCTGAGGACTTCCGGATGGCCGTCTATCTTGCCGACGTCGAGGGCTTCGCGTACAAGGAGATCGCTGACATCATGGGTACCCCCATCGGTACCGTGATGTCGCGATTGCACCGGGGGCGCAAGCAGCTGCGAGACATGCTCACCGGGGTGGCCCGCGAGCGCGGTTTCCTCAGCGATGCGGAGGTTGCGTCGTGAGCTGCGGAAACCCGCATGAGATCGACTGCCGCGAGGTACTCGGCGAGCTGTGGCTGTTCCTGGACAACGAGTGCAATCATGAGCGGCGTGAACTCCTGAAGAGACACTTGGAGGAGTGTCGCCCGTGTCTGGAGGAGTTCGGCCTCGACGAGCATCTCAAGGCGTTGCTGGCACGCAAGTGCGGTGGCGACCACGCGCCTGACGCGCTCAAGCAGCGGTTGCGCCAGTCAATCCGGGAGATCATGATGCGCCAAGTCCTTGGCGCGGAGGTGAGTGTCGAGCGCAGCGACGACGGCACCGTCGTGGAGGTTGCCATCAGCGTCGAACGCCACGCCTGGCCGGCACCCGAGCGCTGAGTTCACTCGCGGGCCCGCCAGTGCTTGCCACACGCGCTGACGGGCCCGCCGATCTCAGCTATTCGGACGCTTGCCGTGGTTGGATGCGCTCTTTTTCCGGTCGCGCTTCTTGCGGGCCCGCTTGGACACGGTGGCTGCCCTCCGGTGTCGAGTGGTATTGGGTGATTCAGTGCGGTCGTGGGTGAGTGTGTCACGGTGCGCCATCTCCGTGCCGCCGACCGTGGTTGGATGGCGGTGCCAAGGCGTCGAGGAGGGGCGATCCATGACTGAGGAGATCCGGGCCGAGATGGCGGCTAGCGTGTGGAAGATCGTGGTCGCCGAGGGCGACGCGGTGTCTGATGGTGACTCGTTGGTGATCCTCGAGTCGATGAAGATGGAGATCCCGGTCCTGTCCGAGGTCGAAGGAACCGTGGCGAAACTGGCGGTCGCGGAGGGCGACGTTGTGCAGCAGGGCGACCTGATCGCCGTCGTCGAATGAGGTGACCTGAAGTGGGTGAGCTGCGATGTCGACGCTGAGTGAGTTGCTCGCCCAGCACACCCATCTGCCCGGGGTTGCGGTTGGTCACCTGCAGCGGATTGTCGCCGAGTGGCAGTTGCTCGCTGATCTGTCCTTCGCCGATCTGCTGATGTGGGTGCCGTTGGGTGACCCTGACGTCGGCGACGTCACTGACACGGCTGTCGCGGCGCGAGACTTTCTCTGTGTGGCTCATGTCCGGCCGACCACCGGACCTACCGCCTACCCCGAGGACGTGGTCGGCACCCGTGCTGCGGTCACCGAGCGCCTCCTGCTGAGCCGCGCGCTGGAGGGCGGTGGCATCCTGCGTGACGACCAGCCGCGTTGGCTGTTCAGCGTGCCGGTACGTCGAGAAGCGGTGCCGGTACGGCTGGGAGAGCGCCCGATTGCCGTCATCGGGCGGGAGGCGAACCTGGCGGTATCCCGGGTGCCCAGCCCATTGGAGATCGCGTACCTGGGAGTCGCCGCAGACCTGTGCCAGATGCTGGCCGACGGCACATTCCCGGACCCGGGCACCAGCCAGGACCGCCAGGGCGGCCCGCGCGCGGGTGACGGCTTGCTCCGGCTACATCCCACCGGGATTGTGATCTACGCCAGCCCCAATGCGCTGTCTGCCTATCATCGGATGGGGCATGCTGCGGATCTGCGGGGTGAGCAGCTCGCACTGTTGACTCGCCGACTGGTCTCCGATCCGTTCGACGCCGCCGAGGTGGCCCAGCGGATCCGCGCCGCGGTGGAGGGTAGCCCCAGCGGGCGGATCGAGGCCGACGCTGACGGTGCCACGATGCTGTTTCGCGCCCTGCCGCTGCGCCCGCGGGGTGAACCGGCCGGGGCGTTGGTGTTGGTCCGCGATGTGACCGAGGTCCGCAGCCGCGATCGTGCGCTGCTGTCCAAGGACGCCACCATCAGGGAGATTCACCACCGGGTGAAGAACAACCT
>DASQVB010000262.1:0-14433 GCA_035640975.1 Pseudonocardiaceae bacterium | reverse complement strand
GTCGTAGATACCGACCGCGAGGCGGTGCGTGCGCCGCTCCCCAGCTCCGGGGCGCGCACCACCCTGAAGTACCGCGAACGATGCGAACGCTCCGTCACCGTCCACGGTGTACTCAGGGCGCAGCGTGTTGAGCCCGGTGGTCTCCAGCCACTGCGCGCTCCAACCGGACAGATCACGACCGGACGCCTCCTCCAGCGCGGCCAGCAGGTCGGTGAGGGTGGCATTCGCCCAGGCGTGCCGGGTGAAGTAGAGCCGCAAACCGGCGAGGAACTCCTCCAGGCCGACGTAGGCGACCAGTTGGCGCAGCACGCTGGCGCCCTTGGCGTACGTGATGCCGTCGAAGTTGACCTCAACGGCCTGCACGTCAGGGATGTCGCAGGCGATCGGGTGGGTGGAGGGCAGCTGATCCTGCCGGTATGCCCAGGCCTTCTCCACGGTTGCGAACGTGGTCCACGCGCCGGAGTACTCGGTGGCCTGAGCCTGGCAGAGCACCGAGGCCCAGGTGGCGAAGGACTCGTTGAGCCACAGATCATCCCACCAGCGCATGGTCACCAGATCGCCGAACCACATGTGCGCCATCTCGTGCAGCACCGTCTCGCAGCGCCGCTCGTAGAGAAAGCGAGTGACCCGGCTGCGGAAGACGTAGTCCTCCAGGAAAGTCACGCAGCCGGCGTTCTCCATCGCGCCGGCGTTGAACTCCGGCACAAAGCACTGGTCGTACTTGTCGAACGGGTAGCGCACCCCGAAGGCCTGGTGATAGAAGCCAAAACCCTGCTTGGTCTCGGTGAACAGGCGGTCAGCGTCCATGTGCTCGGCCAACGAGGCGCGGCAGTAGATGCCCAGCGGTATCGTCGCCTCTTCGTCGGTGTACTCGTCGGTCCAGCGCGCGTAGGGGCCGGCGACCAGCGCCACGATGTAGGGGCTGATCTGCGCACTGTCGGCGAAGACATGGCGGACTGCCCCGCTGGCGGTGTCCTCGGTGTGCTCACAGGGGGCGTTGGAGATCACTACCCAGTCGGCGGGCGCCACCACCCGGACGCGATGCACCGCCTTGAGGTCGGGCTGGTCGAAGCAGGCGTACATGCGCTTGGCATCTGCGGTCTCGAACTGGCTGTAGAGGTAGACACTGCCGTCGACGGGGTCGGTGAAGCGGTGCAGCCCCTCGCCGGTGTTCATGTAGCTGCCGTCGGCCTCGATGACGACCTCGTTGCCAGCCGCCAGGTCCGGCAGTGTGATTCCCTTCGCCGCGTCGTAGCCGGCGATGTCCAGCGCTGCCCCGTTGAGGGTCGCCGAGCTGACCCGGGCAGCCACCAGGTCGATCCAGCTCGACGTGCCCGGAGTACGGCATGCGAAGCGCACCGTGGTGGTGCTGCGAAACGTCCCTTCGCCCGGTTTGCCGGCACCGTCGGTGAGGTCGAGCTCGACGGTGTATGAGTCGACGTCGAGCAGTCCGGCGCGCTCGACAGCCTGCTCCTGGGTGAGGTTGGGGACAGCCACGGATCACCTCTGATGTCGGATCGGGATTCCTACGCATCCAATCATGGGCGCGGTTGGCCTGCAGGGAGTTAAGGCCCAGGGAAGACCTCACTACCCGGATGGGTTGTAGCACAGGACACCGAACGGAGAGTGTGATGACCGTGACTGCTGGCTACAGCGCCGAAGACCGAACCGAGCCGCGTCCCCGCCAGGTTGATGTCTACTTCGATCCGCGGTGCCCGTGGGCGTGGATCACCTCCCGGTGGATCCTCGAGGTCGCCACCGTGCGGGAGATCGACGTGCACTTCAGGGTGATGAGCCTGTGGTTGCTCAACAAGGATCGTGAGGGTTACCAGCAGTCGAAGGACCGAAGCCGGGGACCGGTTCGGGTGTGCATCGCCGCCGCCCGCGACCATGGTGAGAAGGTGCTCGAGCCGCTGTACACCGCGATGGGCAGGCGGATGCACGATGAGGGCAACAAGGACGTCGATGAGGTGATCGCAGCCGCACTGGCCGAAGTGGGGTTGCCTGCGGAGCTGGCCGCGGCCGCGCACAGTACCGAGTACGACGAGGAGCTACGGGCTAGTCACGAGGCCGGCATGGGCCCGGTCGGGCTGGACGTTGGGACCCCCACTATTCACGTGGATGGGGTGGCCTTTTTCGGGCCGGTGCTGTCCCGGATCCCGCGCGGCGAGGAGGCCGGAAAGATTTTCGACGGTGCTCTGCTGCTGGCCAGCTACCCGCATTTCTTCGAGCTCAAGCGAACCCGGCACGAAGAACCCGCCTTCTCCTAACGAACCACCCGCCGCCCTTACCCCGACATGGAGACATATCGGGGTAACGGCCCTCCAATAAGCCCGTTATGTCTCCATGTCGGGTGGGGGGAGCCTGCTTAGCGCGGTTAGGGTGGTTACTTGGGCGAATGGGGACGTCCGGAGCGCGGCGGTTGCGTCGAGCTCGCCGGCTTGGACCGCGCGGCACAGTGCGGCTACTGCCATGAGGTCGTCGCGTTGCGCTGCGACGAACTCGGCGTCCACCGGGTCGCCGTGCCCGGGGACGATGATGCGTGGGCTGAGGCGGAGTAGCTCTGTCACAGTGGAGGGCCAGTCCAGCGGGTAGGCGTCGGTGAAGTCTGGGTCGGCGCCCTGCTCGATGAGATCCCCGGCGAAGAGCACACCCGTGTCGGGCGACCACACCACGATGTCGTGATCGGTGTGTCCACGTCCGGCATAGGTCAACAGCACCTCCCGACCGCCGAGCTCGACTTCGGCTTGCTCGGCGACCAGATGATCGGGCAGCATCGGACGTACCAGCGCACGGTATGCGCGACCCCAGGCCAGTGCCTCGGCGTGCTGCGCCGCGCCGCCCCTGGCGAGGTCGTCCCGGCACCGAGGGTGTGCCCATACCGTGGCCGGCACGAAGGCCGCGGTGCCCAGGCAGTGGTCGAAATGCGCGTGAGTGAGCACCACGCTGCAAGGTAGCCGGGTGACTTCGCGGATCGCGGCGTGCAGCTCAGCGCCCTGAGTGGGATCGCTTCGCGTGTCCACCACCAGGCAGCCGTGGTCCCCGATCACCAGGCCTACTGACAGATCCAGTTCGGCGTACCGCCGCACCAGCACCCCGTCGGCCAACTCAACCCACCGCGCTGTCACGCACCCTCCTCACACGCGGCCACGCCCCCTTCCCGACATGGAGACATATTGGGGCTAACGGAGCCCAAATTGGCCCGATATGTCTCCATGTCGGGAAGGACGCGAGATGTCGGGGACGCGAGTCATGCGGTGAGCACCCCGCCCTGCAGCCGTGGTGCGGCCTCGCTGGCGTTGTACGCCGCGGCCAGCGTGACGTCGGCGGCGAACCCGCCAGTGGCCAGTTCCCGCCCGGAGACGCTGGCCGCGAGGACGCCGTGCAGACCGCGCGAGCGTGCCACACCGAACCCAGCCGCGGCCAGTTCCGTCTCCGGTGAGAAGGCCCCGGGGAGCACGTCAGCGATCGCGCCCGCCCCGACAGCGTCCTCGAGTGCGGCCCGCATCGGTTCACCAGGCAGCTCCCACCGCTCGCCGGCTGGTACCAACCCGATCGGACCGCCGCGAGCCAGCTGATGCGCGGTGCGGGCGATCGCGGCCGCGTTGCGAAGGCACCCGGTGAGCACGTAGGCGCCGGTACGCTGCGCGAGCGCGCACAGCGTCGCACCATTGGGGGAGGGCAGTGCCAGCCGCGTCCCGGTGGGCACGGTGCGCAGCGAGGTTGGCGACAGCGAAAAACCGTGCGCACCGCGGGGACCGGCCAGTACCGCTCCGGCACGCTGTGCGGTGTCGAGGGCGCGCTGGTCACCCCAGGGCAGCGGTAGTACGGCGGCCCCGCGTTCGACGGCCACGTCCACGGCGGTGCAGAACGAGAGCACGTCCACAATCACCACCACCGCACAGTGTGCGCCGAGCAGAGCGACCCCTTCCCTGCCCCATTCCAGCCGGACGTCGTAGCCGTCCTGGACGTGTTCCCGGCGCAAACTGTGCCCTCCTCACCCGGTGATCCGCAATATGGCAATGTTGCACACCGTGCACGTTTACCTCGGTTCCGATCACGCTGGCTTCGAGCTCAAGCAGTTCCTGGTAACGCACCTGGCCCGTCTCGGGCACGACGTGGTGGACGTCGGCCCTGAAGCCTTCGACGCAGACGACGACTATCCGCCGTTCTGTATCGAGGCGGCCCGCCGGGTGGTGGCCAACGCAGGCAGCCTAGGTGTGGTGATCGGCGGGTCGGGCAACGGCGAGCAGATCTCCGCCAACAAGGTTCCAGGCTGCCGTGCCGCGCTGGCCTGGAGCACCGAGACGGCCAAGCTGGCCCGCGAGCACAACGACGCTCTGGTAGCGGGGATCGGCGCCCGGATGCACAGCCCCGCCGAAGCAGCTGAGATCGTCGAGGTCTTTCTCAACACACCCTTCTCCGGAGGCGAGCGACACTCCCGCCGGATCAGCCAGATCTCCGACTTCGAGTCCACCGGGGAACCGCCCCCGATGTCCAGGCACTGAGCCGGCGATGCCGGAGGGTCATACGACGCACCGGTTGGCTCGGCGGCATCAGCAATGTTACGGCGGGTCGCCGGTGGCAGTGTCCAGCCCACAGGGTCGCTTCGCCAGCGCCGCCGCGGTGCTGGACGGACGGGTGTTGCACTGCGCCGAGGCGGTGGGCAAGCATCTGTTCCACGTCTACACGCCTGATCTCGTGGTGCACGTTCACCTAGGCCTTTATGGTGCGTTCACTGAGGCGGCGTTGCCCGTGCAGCCGCCCCGGGGCCAGGTGCGGATGCGTCTGGTCGGCCCTACCCACTGGACTGATCTGCGCGGTCCGACGGTGTGCGAGTTGATCACTGAGGCCGAGATGGGGGCGGTAAGTGCCCGGCTGGGGCCTGACCCGCTGCGTCGCGACGCGGACCCAGATCGGGCATGGGCGCGGATCTCCCGGTCCCGCGCTGCACTGGCTACGTTGCTGATGGACCAGTCGGTACTGGCCGGCGTTGGAAATGTATACCGAGCTGAGCTGCTGTTCCGTCATCAGTTGGATCCGCTGCAGCCAGGTTGTGCGTTGTCTGCCGGGCAGTGGTCGGCGTTGTGGTCAGATCTCGTCAAGCTGATGCGCGAGGGCGTGCGTCGTGGCCGGATCGACACCGTTAGGCCGGAGCACGACCCGGTTCGCATGGGCCGCGCACCCCGGCAGGACCGGCACGGTGGAGAGGTCTACGTCTACCGCCGTGCCGGAGCTCCCTGCTTGGTGTGCGGCACGACCGTCGTCACTGTGCGGCATGTGGGCCGCAACCTCTACTGGTGTCCCTGCTGCCAGCAACGGCCAGCGTCTTAGTACCGAGGCTGAGCCGTCGAACCTGTTCTTCCGGTGATCGCCCCCGTCGATCCGGTGGGAAGCGATACCCAGCAAAGCTGGATCGCGACGCTGGCACGCGAGCCTGGCGACCACGCATCGTCCCACCCTGCCTGAACCTGTGATCAGCGAACGCAACAGTGCCTAAAGATCTGCCTGCGGGCTGATCGTGTTTGACTGCCATCAGCGTACGTCGCACGGCCTCGACAGCGGCGCCGGTGCCCCACACCAGCCTTGCGCTGGCCGTGACGTCGCCGCGTTGCGAGTCAAGGGTGCTTGGTCACTGTAACCGAGCCTCCGTCGCCGCACGAATTCACTCCACTGGTGTTGAGCATTAGGTACTTACCGAGCGTCGCTTCCTCTGTTCTTGTGAGTGCCAGCGGGCGTAGCGGTGGCAGCCGCTTCGCTGAGAAGAGCCCTACTACCAGAGGAGAGCTTCGTATGTTCAATCTGAAGCAGCACGGCGGTCATGTCCTCCCCGAAGACGTGCCGGGCGCGCGCGACTTGGCGGCGACGGTGGGGGTTTTTCTTGCAAAGGTCGGAGTTTTTTTGCGCATTCCGCTTTGGCCACACCATGGTGCGGGCAGCGTATGACCACAACCGCAACTTCGGCCGGGCGATCCCGCCGGCCGTTCCTCTGGGGACTTCCGCCTCATTCGCGCGGCTGTTCCTCTTCACCGGCAACGGCCATGCACTGAACCCCAACGACCCCACTAAAAGCACACCGAACCCTCTTGCGGGGCAGCCCACCCTGCCGTTCAACTGGATCATCGAGTGGGACCACCTGCCGAATAAGGCGGATCCCAACGAAGCCCACTTCGCCCGGAAGATCGACACGCGCCTGGTACCGCCCATCCACAACATGGTCAACGAGGGCCTCGGGGCCAAAATCCACGACGACACCGATCCGAACAATCGGGTGCTGCGGCTGCTGCTGCGCGATCTCGCTCAGCGCAACCTGTTAGGCGGCTACCTGCTGAGCATCCCGACCGGGCAGGCCGTCGCCAAGGCGATGGGGGTTCCGGCACTGTCTGAGGACGAGTTGCGTCAGGGCAATACGCCTGGTGTCAACACGGCGCTGGAAGCCGGCGGGTTCTCCGAGGTCGTCGCCAGCGCCGTGGACCAGGGCGTTCTCGTTGGCCGTCTGGGCCTGACTGACCACAACGGCAACCCGCTGTGCGCCGCCGTACGCCCACCCCTCATCGAATGGTCAGCAGGGTCCGCGAAATAACGCCCGGCCAGCGGACCGCCTCGGACATACTCGCGTAGATGGAGCAGCGGTCGGTCGTTACGTCCGGGGTGGCAACGGTGGCGGAGGCTGCAACCGTTGCAGGGTTGCTGGATCGTCAGTGGCCCCGAGTTCGGGCCGTGCGGCCCCTTCCTAATAGTTCCACCCACCGAGCTCGCCCGAGGAGTAGCAGTGACCGATTGCCACACCAAGCCCAAAAAGCTGAAGAAAAAGGTCTATGAGGCTGAGCTCGCCCGGTTGCAGCTCGAGCTCGTCAAGCTGCAGTACTGGGTCAAGGAGAAGGGACTGCGCGTGGTCGCGCTGTTCGAGGGACGCGACGCCGCCGGCAAGGGCGGAACGATCCAGCGGATCGTTGAGCCCCTCAACCCGCGCGGCGCGACGGTCGTCGCGCTCGGCACGCCGACTGAACGTGAGAAGACTCAATGGTACTTCCAGCGCTACGTCGCGCATCTTCCCGCCGCCGGGGAGATGGTCTTCTTCGATCGGAGTTGGTACAACCGCGCCGGGGTCGAGCGGGTCATGGGGTTCTGCACCGAGGCCCAGTATCAGGAGTTCCTGCGCGCCTGCCCCGAGTTCGAGCGGATGCTCATCCGCTCGGGGATCATCCTGCTGAAGTACTGGTTCTCGGTTAGTGACGAAGAACAGGAGCGGCGCTTCCAGCAGCGCTCGGCGGACCCGACCAAGCGCTGGAAGGTCAGCCCGATGGACATCAAGTCGCGCGAGCTGTGGGTCGAGTACTCCAAGGCCAAGGATGTGATGTTCGCCCACACCCACACGCCCGAGGCGCCCTGGAACACCATCGAGTCCGACGACAAGAAGCGAGCGCGCCTGAACTGCATCGCTCACCTGCTGGACTCCATCGACTACGACGACGTCCTGCCCGGGCCGATCGAGCTGGGCGAGCGTGCCAGCGGAGCCAGTTACGACCGGCCTCCCAAGGACGAGTCGACCCTCGTCCCCCAGAGGTACTGACGCCGTGAGCCAGGCAGGCTCACCGACGGGCACTGTTGGATTAAGGCGGAGGGTGTCCTCACCATGCATCAAGCAGCGACGCGGATTCTCCGGAACCTCGGAGAACTGTCACAAACCGGGATTCCGAAGGCCTGTTACGTGGCGTCTGGGTGGGCAGGTGCATCAGCTTGGGTGGACCGAACGCTCTGGTCGCCCAGCGAGGCCTGGGCTGCGGGCAGGATCCGCTCCACGCTCTGGCTCAGCTCGCGTGTCTCAGCGTCGACGATCTAGAGCTCCTCCGCCACGCCGATCGTGAAGTCCGTCTCGCCCCGCTCGTCGGCCTTGCCTGCTGCCGCCGGCTCCGGCTCGTTGCTCATCGCGCCGCCCGGTCTTTCACCTGCTCAGCGAAGGCGTCGAACAGGGCCTGCTGGGCCTTGTCCTCGGCCGCGGTCACCTCCGGGTGCCACTGCACTGCCGTCACCCAGCCCGAGCCCCCCGCTCGCTCGAGAGCCTCCACCAGACCGTCCTCGCTCCAGGCCACCGGCTCCAAGCCCTCCCCGAGCCGCTCGATGCCCTGATGGTGGCGCGAGGCGCAACCCGGCAGGCGCCCAACGCCCACGGCGGCGGCCAGCCTGCTGCCCGCGGCGACCTCCACGTCGTGGGGAACCCACATGCCCCTGGTCGGATCGCCATGCTCGACGGAACCGATCACCTCGGGCAGGTGCTGGCACAGCGTTCCCCCACAGGCCACGTTGAGGACCTGCATACCCCGGCAGATCGCGAGCACAGGCAGGCCTAACGCGAGAGCCGCCGGTATCAGCGCCAACTCAAGGTCGTCGCGACCTGGATCGATGCCATAGGTGGATGGATGGGGCTGGGCGCCGTACCGCTGCGGGTTGACATCGCCGCCTCCCGCGAGCATGAGCCCGGAAAACGGCGCGAGCAGATCCTCGGGGCGTCCGGGACTGGGACCAGGGATGATCACCGGACACAGCCCCGCGCGTCGCAGAACGCTGACGTAGTCCTCAGGGACCGCGAACGCTCCAACCCTCCAGCCCCCAATCCGTCCAGGACGCAGTCCGTAGGCGGGGACCGCGACCATCGAAGGGTCCATGGTCATACCCCTCAACGCCAGCCGCTCGCGTCGGCGAGCGACTGGCCTCGGGCCAAGCGGAAGGGGGGATCCTCCATCGACATGTTTGCTCAGGTGGTGATGCCGCGCTCTTGTGTTCCGTTGTCACCGCTGAGGGTAAACGTACGCCACCGACCACGCGCACCCTTCGACTGCCTGCAGGTTCCCGGTGCCCTTGAGCTCCGAACATCCGCTGGTCGAATGACACGGTCGGTCCCACCGCGTTCTACGTGCGGTGATGCCCGTCTCGGCGGCGTCAAGCAGCCAGGCGGTGAGGTCTCGGGCGTCGACCGCTGCAGTAGACGCCTGCTCGCATGAGACCTTGGCCGACCCGTACAGCTTGGTGTCGACATCGTCGCGGTCGGCCGGTGGGAGGACCTCCGCGGTCTCGTCGGCACCCGCAGTCGCCCGGGACGCATAGACACTGCAGGAAGAGACATAGGCAGGTCAGCGCGTGTCCCCGGTCGGCTGCCTGCCCAGCCAACTCCCCATCCCAGTCATGCCGTGCCGCCAAGCACCAAGACCTCCATGGAGGACAGTAAAGCGCTCTGTTCTGGGCCCCGGGTTCGCGCACTCGTCGAAGCAATAAGGAGCGGATACATCAAGCTGGCGCATGGACAGGCGTAGCGCTAGCTCCTGCCCGCTTCCCTCAAGCGAACGCCCACCGGCACCCGAGCGTCTGACGGTCAGTCGAGGTCATCACGGCAGGGGATCGGCGGCCGGACATCCGCTTACGCCGGACGCCGCGCAAAGAACACGAGCTCTCGTCCCGGCCGGTCGGGCGACCCGCGGACGTCGTCCACGGCATACCCGTGCGCGAGCAGCGAGGCCTGGACCTCGTCACGCTCGCGGAAGCGCAGCGTTGAGTCTGATGTCAACACCTGCCCATCGGACTGGAACACCCACGTCGAGCGGAAGCTCACCAACGGCTCGCTCACATCGGTTAGCTCCACCCAGCTCTCGACCGCACCGACGCCTTGGATCTCGGTGAGCCGGTACGTCGCTGCGCGGTTCCACGTGTGCCAACCGCGGTACGCCAGGTCACGGGTCTCGAAGACGAGGTGGCCATCGGGCTGCAACGCGTCATGCACGCCGCGCAGCGTGTTGTCCCAATCCGGTGGGTCGACAAATCGCTTGGACGACGTTGCCGGTCATTGTTGCCAGGTCGGCCTGCATCGGGGGCAGGGCTGTCGCGTCGCCGTGGATCCAGCGCACCCGCTCGGCGCCGGGCTTGGCTCGCGCAACACCGAGCGAGCCAGCTGCCGGGTCGACACCGGTCACCTCGAGGCCGTGGTCGGCGAGAAGCAACGCGAATGTGCCCGTCCCGCAGCCCACGTCAAGCACGCGACGGGCGCCGAGTTCGTCAGCGATGGTGGCGTACACATCGAGGTCGCTGCGGTCGGGGTCGAGCAGGTCGTAGATCGCAATCAGCCGTGGGTGTTCGAAGATGGCGTCGGGCATGCGGCCGACCATAGGCCGGGCTCGGCGGTGGGCTGGACTGCAGCATGGCACTCGCGGCGGCCCACGGCGACGAGGACACCGCGCTGTCGCAGGACCATGGGTCAGCGGAATATTCGACCACGCGCATCGCGGCATGTGCGGACGTTCCGCTGCGTCTTGTCTCGCGAGGGCGGACGGGTCGGGCTTTGCCGCCGAGAACGTTGGAGGCGTGCTATCGGGTGGGCTCCTCGAGGAGCCGCCGGTGCAGTTCGGTGGTGAGTGTATAGATCGCGCGGGTCAGGTCTGTGTTGGTCTTGAGTTCTAGCTCTTGTTCGTTGAAGTCGTGGTCTGCTTTGGCCTGTAGGAAGGCCGATTGCCGGTTCTGGCCGATCATGACAAACGTGGATAAGAAAATCGCCTCCAGTGACACGATCAGCGTCAGCGTCGGCCACGGATGGGACTCAATGAACAGCATCCAGACGCCGAACAGCGCGACGTGCATATAGACAAACGGCATCGATCCCGCGAAAGCGGTGATCCCATCAGCGACCCGCAGCTGAAAATCCGCGGCCCGCTGTGCCCGGTGCGCCATCATGGCGGGGTGCTGCTGCCGACTCTCTGGTTGCGTGGTGTGCATGTTATCTCCGAACTCGATCATCTGACCCGAACAGTCAAGTCCACTCCCCACCGCGGCGGTACCAGCGGCTACCGTCGCAGCGCAGCCTGGGCATGGTGAGGCCCCGAGCTGTTCACCGTGGACCTGACGGTAGCCGTGGCCACCTGCGTCGGGTGCGGCAACAGCGCGCCGCTGGCCGCACACCCGCTCTACGCCGACGCCCCCACGCTGGTAGTGCGTTGCCCCACTGCGCCGGTGTGGTACTGCGCTACGCCAGCAGCAAGAGCCGGCTGCGGCTTGACCTGACCGGGGTCAGGCTGCTCACCGTCACGCTCCCGCCGAACGGACCAGACGAAGGGATCGAGGGATCGACCGGTTGAAGGCGTGCAGGCCCCGGAAATACAGGTGCAGGCCGGGGAACGTGAATCCGATCCCGAGCTCGCGGATCCGGCACTGGACGGAGGCATACCAGCGCAGGGAGGCACCCACCTGCTCGCTCGATGGGGCATCAGCCGCTGAGGCGGCCTGATCGGTTCACTGGCTAGGTATGAGGAGCCGGGATGGACACCCGACACAGCCCAATGTTGCACGTCTGTATCGGCGCGGTCGGCGAGCCGGTGATGAGCACCTCGTTCCGTGGGATGTTGCGAGCGGGCTCGGTCAATCTTTGATGGGCTGGCGAATCCACCGGGGGCAGGCACCAGTCCGATGTGGTCGGTCGCGGCGTACTGGGCGGCGGCCAGCACATGCTCGGCGAGCCGGTGCCATGCCTCCCGGGTGGCTGGCAGTGAGTCTAGAAGAGCCATACTGGTCAGTGCCGCGGTGTGCCGGTTGTGCCGTCCGCCTACTTACGTGGTGACCTGCGGCCGAGTAGCGGCGGGACCGCACGTGGGTCTTCGGACGGGGCGCTGCGCATGATCGCCAGTGCGATCGCGGGGAAGAACAACACTGAGGCGAGACCGGCCGCGATCAGCGCCGCACCGGAAGCTGGCGGCAACGCGCCAAGCCGTTGCCCAACCTGTACCGCAGCGACAATGAACGGCAGCGAGGTGGCCTGCAAGAAACCGGCCGCCATGGTGCGTCGCATCCCCAACTCTGCTCGATAGAGCAACGCTGGGAGGCCCCGCACCATAAACAGCGCCGCCAGAAACAGCGGCACCTGCAGTAACGTCGAGGGGGAGGCGAACAGCGCCTTCGCGTCGAACATCACCCCGCTGGTGATGAAGAACACCGGGATGAGGAAGCCGTAACCAATCGCGTCCAGTTTGAGCTCGGTGTGCGGATGTACCGTCGCGGCGTCGGCGTCAATCAGCCGCAGCACGGCTCCAGCCAGGAACGCGCCGAGGATCGCCTCGAACCCCAGGCCTTGAGCCAACGCCACGAACGCGATGAGCAGCACCATCGCGAACCGGATCCGGATCTGCGCGGTGGTGTCCATCAGCATCTGGAAGACCCGGTCGGCGCGGGCTGTGCGGCCGGCCCGCATCAGCGCGACCGCCAGCAGCACCACGACCAGCGCCAGACCGGCCAACAGCAGCAGCCGGGCGGCGAGGCCGGTGGATTGCTCGGAGAAGAATAGCGACAGCAGGATCACTGCACCGAAGTCGGCAATGGACGCTGCGGCGATGATCAGCTGCCCGGTGGCGCCGGCGACCTGGCCGGAGTCCTTGAGCACCGGCACCACCAGTCCCAGTGAGGTGGAGCACAAAATGATCGCGATCAGCAGTGGTGTCGAGGCGAACCCACCTGCCGTCAGCAGCAGCGCGGCCCCGACCGCGATCGCGAAGGACACCACGAACCCGGTCAGCGCCAGGGTCAGCGGGCGGCCACGCAACCGGTGCACGTCGATCTCCAGACCGGCCAGGAATAGCAGGAACGCCAGGCCGACCAGGGCGAGCAGCTGGACCGGAGCGTCGATGCCTACCCAGCCGAGCACCGAGGGACCGATCACGATCCCGGCCACGATCTCCAACACCGGTGAGGGCACTCGCAGCGCAGGCAGCGCGCTGACCAGCAGCGGCGCGATGAGCGCCACCACCATGATGATCAGCAGGTTGGTGAAATGCATCGGGGCACCTCACTTAGGCGGGCAGGTCCGCGAGGGCGTCGAGCACTCCGAGGACGTAGACGGTGGTTCGCCATGGGCAGATCACGAGGTTCATCCTGGGGGTGCGGTAGTGGTAACCGCACACTTCGTCGAAACCCGTCCGCCCGTACGGCCGGAGTGCCGGAATGTTGTCGCACTCCACCTGGAGATACAACGGTCGGCTTCGTTTGCACCGACCCAATCTGCCAGCGCAGCGAGCACACTACGGGCGGCGCCCGTGTGCACCAGGCGCGCCCCACGCCAGGACCGGCACGGCGGCGAGAGTCTATGTCTACCGCCGGACGGGAGAGCCCTGTCTGGTGTGTGGCACGGCGGTAGCTACCGCGGCGCATGCGGAGCGAAAGCGCTACTGGTGCCCCAGCTGCCAGCAACGCCCGTGATCTAGAAACCTCCGCCGAAGTCCCAACGCCCTCGAAGTCCTCGCCTCGAACCACAACACCGCTCGGGGAGCTGACGGAATGTCGTACAACAACAATCAGGCGTTGCCAGGGACTGCGCGCCAGTCCAGTGGAGCGCGCCACTGCCGGATCGCGATGGTGAGCACCGCTCCGGCGATCAAGACTCCAAGTAGGATCAGCCACGCCGGGATGAAGGCGCCCTCGTGGACTGTGGTGAAGCGGCCGTTGAACGCGTCGTATCCACCGTGGAAGCCGATGCCAAGCCAGAGCGTGTTGCTGACCGTCCGGCAGGCCGCGAGCATCAGTCCCAATCCGGTCGCTACCACCGCATAGAGCATGCGTTCGCCGAGGGTGGTGGCCGCGCTGTTGGAGAACACGTGCATCGACCCGAAGATCACGGAACTGCTGGCCACCGTGGCCCACAGCGGCAGCGCCTCGCCAAGGTTGCGGAACATGTAGCCGCGGAACACCAATTCCTCCGGGAATCCCTGCACCAAGAGGGTGGATATGGCAATCATGATGATGGTGGTCGCGAGTCCCTGCTCGGCGAATTTCTGCGTTGTGCCAGCCGACGGGGCCCAGTCAGCGAGCCCCAGTTGCACGGTGGCTGCGGCGGCGACTGTGGTGCCAATGACTGCGAGCGCGATGCCGAACAGCAGGCGCGGGATCGCTGCGCGGTCCAGGGTGAGGCCGATGCCGGACCACGGTCGCCGGTCGGCGTGCCGCCGCAGCAGCAACACCAGGCCAAGCGCGCCGGCCGTGATGGCCAAGCCGACGACCGCGTGCGAGATCACCGGGGGCAGCCAGGCGGTCGCTGTCTGGACGGTCATGCCGACAATCAGCACGCAACCAAAGAATCCCAGCCAGGCCAGCAGGATCCGCCAGGTCAGCCGCGGCCGGCGGTCTTGGCCGAGGAACACGCCTGATGATGTGGCGTCCGACGTGACGTCCATACCGAACATAGAAGGAACGTTACGCACCGTGGTCACCGGATCTCGCACCTGGACCGACCGCCACAGGGTCAGCTTGACAACCGTTGGCCACTGCTTGCGGAGAACACGTGCACCTGTTTGCTGTCCACCGTCAGCCGCACCATGGCATTCGTGGCCGGCGTGCACTGAGGGTCGATGCGGGCGACGATGTCCGTTCGGTGATCTGGTCCTAGGGCGGCTGTGCCGTAGAGGTATG
>DASQVB010000261.1:0-9358 GCA_035640975.1 Pseudonocardiaceae bacterium | reverse complement strand
GGCATCGAGTGCGACGTCGAGACATTTCTCGTACTGCCCCGAGTCCAGCAGGAAGCCGTAGGGCGTACGGAACGGGAACTGATGGTCCTTCACCAGGTTGAGTCGCCGGAACGCTGCCTGATCCATGCCCAGATCATCGGCAGCGGCCTGGATCGCGCGCTCCTGGAAGAACATCGCTTCGGTTACCCGGAAGGAGCATCGATATGCGACACCGCCAGGCGCCTTGTTCGTGTAATGACCTTGTGCGGTCATGTATCCGAACGGAATGTCGTAGGCAGCGAAGGCGGAGTGGATTAGCCCAATCTTGAACTTCGTGGGCTGTGCATCCGAGAAGGAGGATCCGTTATCGCTGTCACAGTGGAACCGCACGCCGAGGATCTTGCCGTCCTTGCGGAGCGCAAGCTCACCCTTGTAGTAGATATCGCGCGCGTAGTGGGTCGAAATGAGATTACCGGTCTTGTCCTCGATCCACTTGACCGGCCGCGCAAGCAGGATGGAGCAGAGGATCGACGCGACGTATCCAGGATATACAGGCACCTTGTTGCCGAAGCCGCCACCGATATCCGGCGAGATGATCCGGATCATGTGCTCCGGAAGTTCGGCGACGATCGCCACCGCTGCCCGGATGATGTGCGGGGCCTGGGTCGTCATGTAGACGGTCAACTTCGCCGTGGCTGAGTTGTAGTCCGCGATCGATCCGCAGGTTTCGATGGGCGAGGGGTGTGACCGCGGGTAGTGCAGCTCTATCTTGGAGACCAAGTCGGCCTGGGCGAAGGCGCGTTCAGTACCTTCCCGGTCGCCGACCTCCCAGCGGTAGCAGATGTTGTCCGTCTGCCCTTCCTTGTCGTCCCGGATGATCGGGGCGTCCTCTGCGACAGCCTGGTAAGGGTTGACGATCACGGGTAGCGGCTCGTACTCGACGACGATTGCCTCACAGCCGTCCTTGGCGATGTAGGGATCGTCGGCGACCACGCACGCGATTTCCTGGCCCTGGAAGCGCACCTTGTCGGTGGCGAGCACCGGTTGGGTGTCGTAGGACAGCGTGGGCATCCACGCCAGGTTGTGCTGGGCTGCCATCTCGCCGGTGAGCACCATGTGCACACCCGGCATCTGCCATGCCTTGCTCGTGTCGATCGACTTGATCCGCGCGTGGGCCAACGGGCTACGAAGGATCTCCATGTGGACCATGCCGGGCAACTTGAAGTCATCGGTGTAGTGGCCCTTACCCCGAAGGAAGCGGTCGTCTTCCACCCGCTTGCGACTTGAACCCAAGCCACCAATCTTGATTTCGTCTAACGCCTGCGCCACGTCACATCTCCTTTGTCGTCGACTCTGGCCGTCAGCGACTAAATGATCCTGCCTCGGACCGCAGCTTCTCCGCGGCCCACAGCACCGACTTTACAATATTTTGGTAACCGGTGCACCGACAGAGGTTGCCGGCTAGCCCCCAGCGTATGTCTTCCTCGGTCGGGTTGGGGTTTTCGTCGAGAATGGCCTTCGCTGCCATCATCATCCCGGGCGTGCAGAAACCGCACTGCAGTCCGTGCTCCTCCCTGAACCCTTCCTGAATGGGGTGGAGCTCGCTGGGCAGTCCGAGGCCCTCAACAGTCTGGATCTCGTGCCCGTCACACATGACGGCGAAAATGGTGCACGACTTCACGGGTAAGCCGTCCATCAGTACCGTGCACACGCCACAGTTTGTGGTATCGCAGCCGAGGTGCGAACCGGTCAGCCCTAGCACTTCGCGGAGGAAGTGGATCAGGAGTATGCGAGGCTCGATATCGACAGATTTCGGCTCCCCGTTCACCACGACGTTTATCCGTCGCTCTTCCACGCCGCCTCCTTGATGTTGCCCATGGTCTTTAAGCCTGCTGATCCGATAGTGTCACGCGCTTCAGGCGGCCCGCGCTGCCCGACCGCTCAACGCACGCGTGACAAAAGTGTGTACCACGTGCCGCTTGTACTCTGCACTGCCGCGAACGTCGGTCTTGGGTTGAGCCGCTTCCGTAGCCAGCCGCGCTGCCTGCTCGATCGTGCTGGCATTCAGCGTCTTACCCGCCAGTGCCTGCTCGGCCGCGGTGCATTGGATGTTGCTCGACCCAACACCGGTGAGCGCGATACCTGCCCGGTTGATGGTGCCGCCGGAACTCTCCAGGACTAACGCCAAGCCAACCGTCGCGAAATCTCCCACCCTGCGCTCGAGCTTGAGGTAGGTACCCGAACGAGTGCCTCTCGGTGCAGGAATTCGCGCCTCAACCGCGATCTCGTCCGGCTCCAGTGAGTTGGTGAACGTTCCGACCACGAACTGCGATACCGGAATGGTGCGCTCGCCTCTCGTGCTGCGAGCGACGACCTCTCCACCCATCGCCAACATCACCGACGCCCAGTCGCCCTGCGGATCGGCGTGACACAAGGAGCCGACCAAGGTTCCGCGGTTGCGGACCATGGGGTCGGAGATGAGCGGCGCGCAGGTCGACATGGTGGGATATTTGCTCCTGAGCAGCTCAGAGCGCTCCAGAGTCCGGTGCCGGCACAGCGCACCGATACGCAGCGACCCATCCGAGTCTTCCTCGTGATAGTCCAGCCCGGGGATATTGTTGATGTCGACAACGACCGCTGGCGCGGCGAAGCGCAGCTTGATCAGTGGGATGAGGCTCTGCCCTCCTGCGAGCACCTTCGCCTCGTCACCGTATGTCTGTAAAAGGCTGAACGCTTCCTCAAGCGAGCGTGGCGCCTCATAGTGGAAACGAGACGGGTACATCCAATCCTCCTAGTCCTAAACGATCCACGGGATAGCTGCACAACGTTGGGGCCACCGTAGATATCCCTTTTTCTTGGACTCCACGAGGACGATTACCGCCGACTTGCGTCAAGCCGTTTAGGTATCCAGCAACCCACGGCCGTGACGTGGCGTGGAGCTTTTGTCATCCGGGCCGCCCGGCCACGAACGCGCCGGCGGAGGAGTGGAGGGCCGGCTGGGGGTGGAGGAGGGCCGGCTGGAGGCCGCCGGGCGCGCCGGCTCATCACGCTCGGGTTCGACAATGGCCGTCGGGGTGCTCTCTTCCTCGGGCTCCGGCCGACGCTGCTGGTGAGGTGGCCACGGCCCGGGTACCGGCTGACCGGCCACGCGGAGCCAGTCCACCACCTCTGGCCATGCCCAGATCGTGGGACTCTTCCCGACCTTGGGAGCGTTTTCGATCAGCTCAAAGATCCGGGGGTTGCCTCGACTGTGGCCGTCGGACTCGATCGCCATCGTGTGCCCCTCTCGCTCCGGTGCCGGCGTTTCGGTGTCTTATCGCGGTCTTGTCGCGGGGTTGCCTGGCACCGCGTCTGTTTTCCTGTGACGCGGGGCACTAGTCCACACGGATGAGCTGGTACGTGTCAAGAGGATCTACGCGCCCCAACGGGGGTGTCAATCCAGCATATACACCGCAGCGTGTGGCCCGTGTCGATAGTTGCTTAACGGTTTGACTTGCGGGACCATGAGGCATGTCTGTGGCAGCTCCATTGATCCTTCGCGACGGCGACCGTAGCCGACTAGAGGCACTGGCCCGCTCGACGTCAGTGCGGGCGAGCGTGGCGCAGCGAGCGCGCATCGTGCTGATGTCCGCGGAAGGCTTGACGAACACAGAGATCGCCCGCCAGACCAAGTCGACCCGGCAGACGGTGATCAGCTGGCGTAACCGCTATGCCACCGGCGGTATCAACGCTCTCGGCGATCTGCCGCGGTCCGGTCGACCGGTCGTGGTCGACGAGTTCGAGGTTGTGGCAACCACGCTGGCCAATGGCGGACGGCCGCCTGCGCATCTCGGGGTTGAGCAGTGGTCATCGCGACTACTGGCCGAACAGCTTGGCATCTCCTTCGCCACCGTCGCTCGAATCTGGCGCAGGTGGGGTATTGACCCGCAACACGTCGAGACGTTCGCCTTCGCTACCGACCTCATACGACAGGCCCAGGTCCGCGACCTCAGTGGCCTCTACCTCAACCTATCCCAGCGCGCTGCGGCGTTGCATCGGTCCGGCTCACACGGTGCCGCTGGAGGACAGTCCGCAGATCAGCCCGACCCGTGGCTCAAGCTCGTCGAGGTCTCCCTCGGCATCATCACCCAACAGGCCATTCGCCGCGGAACCTTCGCCTCTGTACGCAATCTGATCGACGCCTTGGGGGCCCTTACCGACGGCTGGCAGGACCGTTACGAGCCCCCCCGCCAGCGCGTGGCCGGCAAGACCATGACCCCGAAGGCAGACAGTCAAACTAGTTCTGACACACCCGAGGACCAAGAAAAAAGCTCTGGGCGAACGGTGGACAGTGGTCTTCGACGGGGTCCGAATCGGCCAGCGGGCCGGCCACGGAACTCGATGGCGGTGCGGGCCGAGTTCCACGGGGCTCGAGGCCGCCGGTCAGGATCGACGAATGGGCCGGGTGGCTAGCAGGTCGCCGACCGGATCCCCGCCGGTGCCACTCCCCGGAGGGAAGCGGTCCCCACCGAGGTCTCCTAGCCTGTAGTCCATGTCGACCGTTCGGCACCACAATGGGTTCCAGAACACCACAGCAGCTACCGGTTCGGACAACGATCCGCCATCGACGATTGATCCACTGCAAGCCGTGATCTTCGACGTGGACGGGACACTAGCTGACACTGAGCGTGACGGTCATCGAGTGGCATTCAACGAGGCATTCAAGGCCGCCGGACTGAGCTACCAGTGGAGCGTGCCCGAATATGGCGGCCTGCTCGCCACGACCGGCGGTCGCCGGCGCATCGAACGTTATCTCCAGTCCAAAGGGCACCCTCTTTCCGAAGCCACTGCGCTTGCGGCCGAATTGCATCGAGACAAAACCCGTCGCTTCACTGCATTGATCCGTACCGGAACAATGCAGGCTCGGCCAGGCTCCGTGGACCTCATCCGTGAGCTGCGGGCCGAGGGCGTCGCCACTGCAGTCGCCACCACGGGAACCGGTGATTGGGTGCTGCCATTGCTCGACATACTTTTCGGACTCGATGCGTTTGACGTCGTGGTCACCGGCTCCGACATCACTGACCTCAAGCCCGATCCGGCCGTCTACCTGGAGGCGCTGGCTCGACTGAGCTTGCCCCCCGCCAACGCAGTAGCTGTGGAGGACTCGGCAAACGGGGTGCACGCAGCTGTTGCTGCGGGACTGACATGCGTGGCGGTGGTCAACGAGTACACCCGGGACCAGGACCTGTCCGGTGCGGTGGCGGTACTCGATGACATGGCCCGCCCGGATGGGGTATCGGTGCTGCGCGGGGACCCCCAGCTACGCGACGGACTGAGCGTCGCTGCCCTGCGCAGGCTCGTCACTGCGCCACCTCGTCACAGTGGTGGCGTAACGTCGGGTCCGTGATCTGCCAGGGTGCTCTGCCAGGAGGTGCGTGAGTAGTGACCGGACCGGTTCGGGTGGCGGTGATCGGGTCCGGCCCCTCCGGGCTGTACGCCGCCGATGAGCTGAGCAAGCACGGCGGTGTGTCCGTGGATGTCGTGGATCGGCTGCCTTGCCCATACGG
This sequence comes from Pseudonocardiaceae bacterium, assembly GCA_035640975.1. Taxonomy (GTDB): domain Bacteria; phylum Actinomycetota; class Actinomycetes; order Mycobacteriales; family Pseudonocardiaceae. The sequence goes on along the minus strand of DASQVB010000261.1, from coordinate 3,833 downwards.
ACTGTTGCGCTACGGCGTGGCGCCGGACCATCTGAAGATGAAGTCGCTGGAGATCACCCTACGCAAGATCCTGGAGCGTCCCGGTGTCCGGTTCCTCGGCGGGATCGAGCTGGGCGCCGGAGTCAGCGTCGATGAGCTGCGCGAGTACTACGATGCGGTGATCTACGCGACGGGGTCGTCGGTGGATCGTCGGTTGTCCGTCCCCGGCGAAGATCTCCCCGGCAGCTTCTCGGCAACCCAGTTCGTGGCCTGGTATTGCGGTCACCCTGATGCTGAGGTGGACGCCATCACCCTGGATGCGCGCAGCGCGGTGGTGGTCGGGCTCGGCAACGTTGCGGTGGATGTGGCCCGGATTCTGGCCAAGACCACCGAGGAGCTGCAGTCCACGGACATGCCCGATCACGTGCTGAAGGTGCTCGACACCAGCGCCATCAGCGACATCTATATCGTGGGCCGGCGCGGACCGGCGCAGGCCAAGTTCACCACGAAGGAACTGCGGGAGCTGGGCGAGCTGGCTAATGCCGACGTCGTGGTCGATCCCGCCGAGCTGTTACTTGACGACGCCGGTGAGAAAATCCTGGAGACCAACAAGACGGTGCGGCGCAACCTCGAGACGCTGCAAGAGTGGTCCACCCGGTCGCAACTGGGGCGGCCACGCCGAATCCACCTGCGCTTCCTGCTCAGTCCGGTGGCTGTGCACGGCACCGGGCGGGTGGAGGCGGTGGAGTGCGAGCGCAACGCGCTGGACGGCTGCGGTGGTGTCACCGGCACCGGTGAGAAGGTGACCCTGGCGGCTCAGCTGTTGCTGCGCTCGGTGGGGTACCGCGGGCTGCCCTTACCCGGTGTCCCGTTCGACGAACGGACCGGGGTGATCCCGCATGTTGCCGGCCGGGTGCAGCGCAACGGTTGCACCGCGACGGGCGAGTATGTGGTGGGCTGGATCAAACGCGGCCCCACCGGAGTGATCGGCACCAACAAGGGTGACGCCAAGGAGACCGTCGAGCAGCTCCTCACCGACGTTGACGCCCTGCCCCGTGCTCGCCACCGTGAGCCGGACGCGATCATCACCAAACTCGCTCAGCAGGGTGTCGGAGTGGTCACCTGGGCCGGCTGGGAGGCCATCGACGCTGCCGAGCAAGCACTCGGGATCGCAGCTGGACGCGCCCGTATCAAGATAGCTGACCGGGAAGCGCTGCTCATCGCCGCTGCGAAGGCCCTGAAAGGCTGACCCCGTCAGCCGAGCGGGCACACGGGCGGAGACACCGTGCATGGCGTGCGGACACGCGGGCTTAACTGGCGGTCCAGTCCCTTAGCTGGCCGGGAGGCCAGGTGTTCACCACCCGCTCAGCGCTCACCCCGCAGGCGGCGGCGCGTTCACAACCGTAGATCAACCAGTCGAGCTGCCCAGGGGCGTGCGCGTCGGAGTCGATGGCCACCAGGCAACTCGCCTCGACGGCTAGCCGTAACAGCCGTTTAGGCGGGTCCAACCGCTCGGGGCGGCAGTTGACCTCCACCGCAACGCCGTGCTCAGCGCAGGCGGCGAACACCGCATCCGCGTCGAACTGCGACTCGGGGCGCTTGCGTGACCCGCTGACCATTCGGCCAGTGCAGTGCCCAAGCACGTCGACATGCGGATTGGCCACCGCGGTGAGCATCCGTTCGGTCATCTCCGCAGCCGGCATCCGCAGCTTCGAATGCACCGAGGCGACGACCAGGTCTAGTAGCGCTAGTAGCTCTTCGGACTGGTCCAGTGCACCGTCGGAGAGGATGTCCACCTCGATGCCGGTAAGGATTTGAAAGGGGGCGAGATCCTCGTTGAGGGCAGCGACGACATCGAGCTGGCGGCGCAACCGCTCGGCGGACAGGCCATTGGCGACGGTCAGCCGCGGTGAGTGGTCAGTCAGCACGAGATACTCGTGGCCGAGCGCGCGGGCGGTTTCCGCCATTTCCCTGATAGGCGAGCCGCCGTCGGACCAGTCGGAATGGGTATGACAGTCCCCGCGCAACGCCGAGCGCAGGACCGTTGCTTCGGGCCTCAGACTTTCCGCGACCGCCAACGGGTCGCCAGCAGCCTCCAGCCGGGACAGGTAGGCGGGCTGCTCTCCCGCGAGCGACTCGGTGACGCACCGGGCGGTGACCTCGCCGACACCAGCGAACGCAGTCAACGTGCCCGCCCGGGCGCGCTGAGCCAAGTCATCGCGAGGGGCCAGCACCGAGGCCGCCGTTCGGAACGCCCGAACCCGGTAGGTGGCCTCGTGGGCGCGCTCCAGAAGGAAGGCAATCCGCCGCAGGTCTGCGATGGGGTCCCGGGGTCCGGTCACGCTCACTTCCAGACTCGTGAGTGGGTAACAGTGTTATAGCACTTAACCCACTCACAAGGTGGCGACGCTCCTATGCCCCGGATGGGTGGCTTCACGCTCGCCAGGTCGTAGGAGCGCTACGGTGCGAAAGCGAAGAGCTCGGACCGCGAGCTCGGAGAGGAGCCCACTGTGTTCCGCCGCATTGCCCGTCCACTGCTCGCCGCTGCGTCCGTCGTCGATGGGGTGGGCACCCTGGTCAACCCGAAGCCGAGAATCGAGGCGGCCACGCCGCTGCTGGCTAAGGGCCAGGGCATGATGCCTACGAAACAGCCGGTCGATCCGGCATTGCTGGTGCAGGCGAGCGCTGCGGTGAAAGTCGCCGCGGGGCTGATGATGGCGCTCGGTTGGGCGCCTCGGATCGCTGCGACGGTGCTCGCCGTGGAACTTATTCCCAGCACGGTGGCTCAGCATCCGTTCTGGGCCGGTGGCTACCCTGATGACCGGCGGGCCCACCAGCAGCACTTCGTGAAGAACGCAGGCCTGCTCGGTGGTTTGCTCCTGGCGATCACAGCCGGCAAGCCCGCCGCGGTGAAAGGCGCCAAGAAGCGCGCCAGGAAGCTTTCGCGCAAGGCAGCCTTCAAGGCAGCCAAGGCCAGAGCCAAGGCACGCTGAGCGCAGCTCAGCTGACTAGGCAAATACCCCGTTCCGGTCGACATTGACGGAACGGGGTTCGTTCATGCCCGGACGCTGCCATATCGCAAGGTACGCACACTTCGTGGCAGGCTGGCCCCCGCCGGTGTGATCGAGCACGGCGTGATCGAGTCACGGTGCCATGAAAGTAACGCAGGGAGGTCGCAATGGGCCACGAAGTGCGTGGGGTGGTGGCGCGCGGTAAGGGCGCGCCGGTAACGGTGGAAACGGTACAGGTGCCCGATCCGGGCCCTGGCGAAGCACTCGTCGCCGTCCAGGCATGCGGGGTGTGCCACACCGACCTGCACTACCGCGAGGGCGGGATCAACGACGAGTTCCCCTTCCTCCTCGGGCATGAGGCCGCCGGCGTCGTGGAATCCGTCGGCGACGGCGTCGACACCGTGGCACCAGGCGACTTCGTCATCCTCAACTGGCGTGCGGTGTGCGGTCGCTGCCGCGCGTGCCGCCGGGGCAAGCCCTGGTACTGCTTCAACACCCATAACGCCGCCCAGCACATGACGCTGTCCGACGGCACCGCGCTGTCCCCCGCCCTGGGTATCGGCGCGTTCGTCGAAAAGACACTGGTTCACAGCGGCCAGTGCACCAAGGTCAATCCCGCGGTCACGCCGGAAGTCGCCGGGCTGCTCGGCTGCGGTGTGATGGCCGGGCTCGGCGCGGTGCTCAACACCGGCGGCGTCACCCGCGGTGACTCGGTTGCGGTGATCGGTTGCGGAGGGGTGGGCGATGCCGCCATCGCCGGGGCGGTGCTGGCGGGCGCGACAACGATCATCGGCGTCGACGTCGACCCGGGCAAGCTGCGGTGGGCCACCGAGTTCGGCGCCA
>DASQVB010000260.1:0-9255 GCA_035640975.1 Pseudonocardiaceae bacterium | reverse complement strand
CGCAACAACGTGGTGCTGTCCCGCCGGAAGTTCCTCGAAGAGACCCAGAGCGAGTTCCGGCGCGAGTTCCTCGAGACGCTCCAGAAGGGCGAGGTCCGCAAGGGCACGGTCAGCTCGATCGTGCAGTTCGGCGCGTTCGTGGACTTGGGCGGCGTGGATGGTCTTGTCCATGTCTCCGAGCTGTCCTGGAAGCACATCGATCACCCCAGCGAGGTCGTCGAGGTCGGCCAGGAGGTCACCGTTGAGGTGCTCGACGTGGACTTGGACCGCGAGCGGGTGTCCCTGTCGCTCAAGGCGACTCAGGAAGACCCGTGGCGGCAGTTCGCTCGCACTCACCAAATCGGGCAGATCGTGCCCGGTAAGGCCACCAAGCTGGTGCCTTTCGGTGCATTCGTCCGGGTCGAGGAGGGCATCGAGGGTTTGGTGCACATCTCGGAGCTGGCCGAGCGGCACGTCGAAATTCCCGAGCAGGTTGTGCAGGTCGGTGACGACGTGATGGTCAAGGTCATCGACATCGACCTGGACCGGCGGCGGATCTCGCTGTCCCTCAAGCAGGCCAACGAGGGACTGTCCCCGGAGATGGAGTTCGACCCGACCCAGTACGGCATGACTGCCGAGTACGACACCGAGGGCAACTACATCTACCCCGAGGGCTTCGATCCGGAGACCAACGACTGGCTGGACGGCTACGAGAAGCAGCGCCAGGAGTGGGAGCGTTCCTACGCCGAGGCGCAGGTCCGTTTCGAGCAGCACCGCAAGCAGGTCGTCAAGGCAGCCGAGGCTCAGTCGGATGCGGCTGAGGACCAGAACTATTCCTCGGCGACTGCTGAGGAGCCCACACCCAGCAGTGGCCCTGGCGCCGGTTCGCTCGCCAGTGATGAGCAGCTGGCGGCACTGCGGGAGAAGCTCTCCGGAGGCGTGTAGCCAGCCAGATACCCATCATTGCGCAATGCTGAGGGTCGGACTTACTGGAGGGATCGGATCCGGTAAGTCCACGGTGGCGGCCCGGCTGGCGCAGCGGGGGGCGTGGATCATCGACTCGGACCGGATCGCCCGAGACGTGGTCGAGCCCGGTACAGACGGACTTCGCGCCGTGGTGGACGAGTTCGGCGTGGGGATCCGAACTGAGGGCGGCGCGCTGGATCGGTCGGCGCTGGGTATGCGGGTGTTCGGTGACGCGGACGCCCGGCGCCGGCTCAACGCCATCGTGCACCCCCTGGTCGCGGCGCGCACCGCCGAGCTGCTTGACGCGGCACCGTCGGATGCCATCGTGGTCCAGGACGTCCCGCTGCTGGTCGAGGCAGGGCTGACAGCGGGATTTCCGCTCGTCGTGGTGGTGCACGCAGACGCTGAGGTACGGGTTCGGCGGCTGGTGAACCAGCGCGGGATGCCTGCGGTTGACGCCCGCGCGCGGATCGCGGCGCAAGCCACCGACGAACAGCGCCATGCCGCCGCGGATGTGTGCCTGGACAACACCGGTGCCCGGGACGAGACTGTCGCGGCGGTGGATCAGTTATGGGCGCAGCGGCTGGTGCCCTTCGAGGACAACCTCCGGCATCGCCGCCGGGCACCGCGGCCCGCCGCCCCGATCCTGGTCGCGCCCGATGACAGTTGGCCGTGGCAGGCCAAGCGAGTGATCGCACGTGTCGCAGCTGTGGCAGCCGGGCGGGCCTTGCGCACCGACCACATCGGCTCAACTTCGGTGCCGGGCTTGGATGCCGAGGATGTGCTGGATGTGCAGGTGGTCGTCGCTGACCTCGAGGTGGCCACGCAGCTGGCCGACGACCTGTTCGTCGCGGGGTTGATCAGGCTTACCGGTCGCTGGTCGGACAACGTCCGGGACGGCCGCACCTGGGACAAGGCGATAGCGGTCAATGCCGATCCGGGCCGGGCCGTCAACTGTCACATCCGGCCGTTCGACTCCCCAACTTGGCGGGAAACTGTGCTGCTGCGGGACTGGCTGTGCGCCCATCCGTCGGGTGTTCGCGAGTATGCCGAGGTCAAGCATCGATTGGCGGCACGGCCCTGGGACAGCATCGACGCCTACGCCACCGCCAAGATCCCCTTCGTGTCCGGCGCGCTGGATCGGGCCGAGCAGTGGGCTGCACGAACCGGCTGGTTGGTGGAGTGACTCCCGGCTGAGTCAGTGCCGGCTCCAGGTCGGCCACGCACCCACCGTCGACAGCCAGCGGTCCAACAGGTAACCGTGCCGGGCCAGACCGTCCACCGTCCGATAGGTCGTGGCCAAGGCCGCCTGCGCAGCTGCCGGGTCGAGCAGCCCGGCGAGCACTGCGTCCAGCAACTCATCGGTATCGAGCACGTCGACGCCGCGGCCAACCCGGACGATGAGATCCAGATAGTGGTCTTCGGTGCGCCAACGCCTGGCGTCTATGTCGATGCGTACAACATCGACATAGAAGTCCTGATCGCGTTCATGCCCGGGGCGGTAGAACCAGTCGGTGATCCGCAACCCCACCTCGGGCAGCAGCCAGGACTCGAGCGCGTGGATCGACGGGTGACCGTCGACGTCACGGGCGAGGTATAGACCAAACGGCTCGACCCGATACTCACCGACTGCGCGGACGATCCCCTTGGGATCGGTGTTGGTCATCGCGTCTAGATCGAACAGCTCGACCTTGGGAGGATGTATATGAGAGGCGGTCTCGGCACTCATCCGGTGCGGCGCCGTCATAGACGCCGACCCTACGCATGTCCCGGCAGACCGCACCAGGCGAAGGCAGCCTGTCAGGGACCCGGCCTACTCTCAATGCCATGAGTGATGCCACCGCCATCCACCGCGATCTGCGTCCGCACTCCGAGTTCCGCCCACTCGGCGAGACACCGCGGACACAGGGCCGGTTCCAGATGATCAGTGACTACGCGCCGGCCGGTGACCAGCCGGCTGCGATCGACGAGCTGGAACGTCGGATCACCGCTGGTGAGCGCGACGTCGTGCTGCTGGGCGCCACCGGAACAGGTAAGTCGGCCACCACCGCCTGGCTGATCGAACGGGTGCAGCGCCCGACGTTGGTGATGGCACCGAACAAGACCCTCGCCGCGCAACTTGCCCACGAGCTGCGGGACTACTTCCCGGACAACGCGGTGGAGTACTTCGTCTCCTACTACGACTACTACCAGCCCGAGGCATACGTCCCGCAGACCGATACCTACATCGAGAAGGACTCCTCAATCAACGACGACGTGGAGCGGTTGCGGCACTCCGCCACGATGTCGCTGCTCACCCGCCGCGACGTCGTCGTCGTCGCCTCGGTGTCCTGCATCTTCGGGCTCGGCACCCCGCAGGAGTATCTGAACCAGTCGATCCACGTGCCGGTCGGTGGTGAGGTCGGACGCGACGCGCTGTTGCGTGCTCTGGTCGGTATCAACTACACCCGCAACGACCTCGCGTTTGCCCGAGGGACGTTCCGGGTCCGTGGTGACACCGTCGAGGTCATCCCGGCCTACGAGGAACTCGCGGTCCGCATCGACTTCTTCGGTGACGAGGTCGAGTCGCTCTATTACCTGCATCCGCTCACCGGGGAGGTGGTCCGGGAGGTCACCGAGCTGCGGATCTTCCCGGCCACGCACTACGTCGCCGGACCAGAGCGGATGGAACGCGCCATCATGGGCATCGACGCCGAGTTGGCAGATCAGCTGGCCGCGCTGGAGAGGCAGCGCAAGCTGCTGGAAGCCCAGCGGCTACGGATGCGCACCCAGTACGACGTGGAGATGATGCGCCAGGTCGGCTTCTGCAACGGTATCGAGAACTACTCACGGCACATCGACGGGCGCCCGGCCGGCTCGGCACCGGCCACCCTGCTGGACTACTTCCCTGAGGACTTCCTGCTGGTCATCGACGAATCGCATGTCACAGTGCCGCAGATCGGCGGGATGTACGAAGGTGACGCCTCACGAAAGCGCACCCTGGTGGAGCACGGCTTCCGGCTGCCCTCGGCGCTGGATAACCGCCCGCTGACCTGGGAAGAGTTCCAGGACAGGATCGGCCAGACGGTGTACCTGTCGGCGACCCCGGGACCGTATGAGATGGGCCAGGCCGGTGGCGAGTTCGTCGAGCAGGTCATCCGACCAACCGGCCTGGTGGACCCGGAGGTCGTGGTGAAACCAACCCAGGGCCAGATCGATGACCTGGTGCACGAGGTACGCCTTCGCGCGGAACGCAACGAGCGGGTCTTGGTCACCACACTGACCAAGAAGATGGCCGAAGACCTCACCGACTACCTGCTCGAGCTCGGCATCCGGGTCCGCTACCTGCATTCCGAGGTGGACACGCTGCGCCGGGTGGAGCTGCTGCGGCAGCTGCGGCTCGGTGAGTTCGACGTGCTGGTCGGGATCAACCTGCTCCGCGAAGGACTTGACCTGCCCGAGGTGTCGCTGGTGGCGATCCTGGACGCCGACAAGGAGGGGTTCCTGCGCAGCGGGACCTCGCTGATCCAGACCATCGGCCGCGCCGCGCGGAATGTGTCCGGCCAGGTGCACATGTATGCCGACAGGGTCACCGACTCGATGCGCCGGGCCATCGACGAGACCAACCGGCGACGGGCCAAGCAGGTCGCCTACAACACTGAACGCGGGGTGGACCCACAACCGCTGCGTAAGAAGATCAACGACATCTTGGAGCGGGTCTACGCCGAGGCCGGTGACACGTCGGAAACGGTGGCGCTGCAGGTCGGGGGTTCTGGACGCAACGCCTCCCGGGGCAAGCGCGCCGCCGGCGAGCCCGGACGGGCCCGGAGTAGTGCGGGTGTCCTGGAGGGCCGCGACACCTCGTCGATGCCTCGTGCCGAGCTCGCGGACCTGGTGCAGCAGCTCACCGATCAGATGCTCGGCGCGGCGCGGGAGCTGCAGTTCGAGCTGGCCGCCCGCCTGCGCGATGAGATCGCCGACCTCAAAAAGGAGCTCCGCGGAATGGACGCCGCCGGCCTCCGCTAGTTGGGCGCCCTTCAAGTACCGCCAACCCCCTGCTGGGACGTCAGTAACCGCTACCAACCCAGTCATCGGGTGCTGGTCACGCCTGAATGCGGTCACGGTGGTGCGAGGATGGCGGTGATGGGCGAGGACGCATCTGCGCTACGCCGGCTGCTCGATGTGGTCGGCCAACTCGGCGCTGAGCGGCGCAGCGAGCAGGTGTTGCGCCGCATTCTGGACGGTGCGCGTGACTTGGCGGGAGCCCGATACGCCGCAGTCGGTGTGCCCGACGGTGACGGCGGGTTTGCGCTGTTCCTCACTGCCGGAGTGGACACCGACACGTGGGACCGGATCGGTTCGCTTCCGCGGACCCATGGCCTGCTCGGCGCGCTGCTGAAAGAACCGGAAGTGATCCGGCGTGCGGACATCCGCGCGGATCCCCGATTCCGTTACTACCGCACGCTCATCCGGACATGCGATCCTTCCTCGGAGTGCCCATCATGGCTGGCGGCGAGGTGGTTGCTGCGCTGTACCTGGCGGAGAAGATCGGCGGGGACACTTTCACCGAGGCCGATCAGCGCCTGGTGGAAACGCTCGCCGGACACGCCGCGCTGGCCGTGGTCAACACCCAGCACCAGGAAAGGCTCCGCGAACTGTCCATCATGGACGAGCGCACCCGCATTGCGCGGGATCTGCACGACTCGGTGACCCAGACCCTGTTCAGCCTCACCCTCGCCGTGGAATCCGCGGCCACCGTGGCAGGTGCCGGATCCCCGGCGTACGCCCATCTGGATCGGGTGCGGGACCTGTCGCGGACCGCGCTGGACGAGCTGAGGGCCCTGGTGGAAACGCTGCGTCCGCCGGACGTGGACCGCGAGGGGCTCGGCGCGGCGCTACGCAAGCGGGTGGACCTGCTCCGCACCGTGCACGACGTGCCGATCCTCCTGGAAGTCCAAGGCCGGGGCGGCCGCTACACCGGGGAGATCGGGCGCGAGGTGCTCAAGGTGGCCAACGAGGCGATCAGCAACGCCTTGCAGCACGCGTCGCCGCACCGCATCCGGGTGCGGCTAGACGTGTCCGGGGCGGCGGTCCGGCTGACGGTGTCCGACGAGGGGAGTGGATTCGACCTGGCGGTCACAGCCCGCACCTCCCGGCGCCTCGGGCTGGCCAGCATGCGGGAGCGCGCCGAAGCGCTCGGCGGCACCCTGCAGGTGGACACTGAACCGGGGGCGGGCACCACCGTGATGCTGGAGGTGCCCACTGGCTGATCTGATCCGGCTTTTACTCGTTGATGACCACGAGATGGTGCGCACCGGACTGCGCACCTTCCTCGAACTGCAGCAGGACATGGAAGTGGTCGGCGAGGCGAGCAGCGGCGAACATGCGCTGGCATTGGTGGCCGCTTTGGACCCGAACATCGTGCTGCTGGACCTCGTACTGCCCGGGCTGAGCGGGCTGGAAACCGCGCGGCGACTGCGCGATACCCATCCCGACGTCAAGGTCGTCGTTCTCACCTCCTTCTCCGGGCAGGACTCGGTATTACCCGCTGTGCGGGCCGGGGTGGCCGGCTACCTGCTCAAGGACGTCGGACCCGCTGAGCTCGCCGGCGCGCTGCGTTCGGTGCACCAGGGAGACGCGTCACTGCACCCGCGGGTCGCGGCGGCGGTGATGCATTCGGTCACCGAACGCGATCCACTCACTACCCGAGAGCGCGAGGTGTTGCGGCTGATCGGCCGAGGGCTGTCCAACCGGCTCATCGCCCGCGAGCTGGTGCTCTCAGAGAAAACGGTGAAGGCGCACGTCAGCGCCATCTTGAGCAAGCTCGGAGTGGTCGACCGCACGCAGGCAGCCCTGCTGGCGGTGCGCGACGGGCTGGTCGACCCCTGAGCCGGAAGACGTGCCCACAGGCCCGATCAGCGTCGTGTTCCTACGACGAGGAGGTGCTGGCCACATAGGCATCCCAGCAGTACCGCGACTTCGCGTTCATGTTCGAGCCGACTCGGGACATCTTCCGACGATGTATTGGACGGTGTTGCGGAAACTTCGCGCAGTGGCGGGGTTCGGCCACAGCGCCTCACGCACAGCGGCTTTGGCCTTCTTCCTGTCGTTCCGGTGGCAGCTGCGCGGTTCGTTACGCCGGCCAGTACGTTCCATGCGCTGTCGAAGTCGTTGACGTCGAACCCGAGCACCTCGGTCTCGACCTGAGCCTGGATGCCGCAACTAGCGAGCTGGTCGAGGAACGGTTCGGCGCGCCGACTCCGCCGGGGCCGACACCAGGCACCGGCGGAGTCGGCGCGAACCGGCTGGCGGTCTGTTGAAACAGCACAATGTCGCAACTCTCAGTTCCGGACCAGACTGCACTGACGAGACGCCCTCCAGGACGGAGCACCCGAGCGAGCTCGCGCGCAGCGGCGGCACGGTTGATGACGTACATCAGCGACAGCGAGGCCAGGATGACATCGAACGCGTTCTCCGCCGGCGGGGATAGCCTCGGCTGCTGCCTCGTGGACCTCGAATTGGGCGCTGCTGCCTCCGACCGTCGCCTGGCGCGGTCCAGCATCTCCGGGCTGATGTTGACGGCCAGCACGAATCCATCGTCTGCCACCAGCGCGGCAGCCTTGGCTGCGACGGCTCCCGTCCCGGTGCCCAGGCCCAGGACGCGCTGCTCTCCTCGCAAGCTGGCCCGTTGCAGCAGACCGTCGACCACCGGCTCGAACCGGGGGTCGATCTCGTTGCGGTAGATCTGCGAGATCTTGTCCCAGACACCGATCTGCCAGGCCAGGCCCCCGATTGTGGGGCAGGATGATGCGATCATGATCGGCGCCCTTCACTGCTGAGTAGGTTGAGTGCCGCGCACCAGCAGGCGCGCCTGCCGTGCGGCTGTCAGCAGAGGCGGCCGGAGGCGTGACCCGGTACACCGCCGCGACTACCTCGAGCCCGACGCCTGAGCGGTGTCGAGCGCCGCTCGCCCACGCTTGCTCACGATGTGTTCGACGATGTGGGCGGCGTCGGCGCCCACCCCGGCGAGCACAGAGGATGGCTCGGTATGCAGCCAGCGCAGCCCGACGGCGTACAGCCCAGGGTGCGTGGTGACGCCCCTGAGGTGTCGCGGGTATCCCCACTCGTCGAACACAGGCAGGTCCACCCATCCGAAGTCGAGTTGGTAACCCGTCGCCCACACGACTGCGCCCACGCCCGCGGCGTCGAGGTCGAGCTCGGTGGCCGTCGTCGGCATGAAGTCGTCGTATGGCGGCCGGTCATCGGGTGGAGCGTCGATGCCGGCCGCAGCGATGTACCCGTCGAACATCGGCCGGAACTCCTCGTCGAAACGCCGATCGGCGAACGCCAGCCGTGCGTCGAGGTCGTCGCTGAACCGCACTGTCGCGCCGGTCGCCGACTCCAACCGCCCGTACAGGTGGACGCCCTGGCGGGCCAACTGCCGCAGGTTGATGTCGTGGCCGCCGTCCTTACCAGAGACGTGCGGATCGCAGCCAAACCTTGCGGCCGGCGAGGGGAGATCCGCGACGGTGGGGAAGCGAACGCCGACCTCCGCACCGTGCAGGAACCATTGCAGCAGCCACCAGATGATGTCGCGACCGCGGTACCGGCGAGGAACGCTGGGGCACATCGAGACAGCGAGGTGCACCTCGCGGCCGGCCAGGTGCAGCTCCTCGGCGATCTGGGTGCCCGACTGGCCGGTGCCGACCACGAGCACAGCATCCCCGGCAAGCTGTTCCGGCCGGCGGTAGTGGTGCGAGTGCAGCTGCTGGATGTGGCCCGGGAGCAGGCCAGACGCGGCTGGAATCTTCGGTCGCTGGTATGGCCCGGTCGCGAGTACGACGTTACGCGCCAGCAACGTCGTACCGTTGGTGTGCGCCTCGAAATGACCGTCCGACGTGGCCAGGCGGTTCACCGTGGTGCCCAACCGCACTGGCGCGGCGAATGAGGCAGCGTAGGCCTGGAGGTAGTTCACCACCTCGTCGCGCGCCATGAAGCCGTCGGGATCGGGACCGGCGTAGGGCATGCCGGGCAGCAGGATGACGAAGTTCGGTGCGACCAGGCAAAAGCTAAAAGCTGTCCCACCGGTCGAGCCAGCCGCCGCCGAGCTGGTTGCGCCGCTCCACGACGAGGTGTTCGACCCCGGCTTGCGTCAGCCAGTAACTCGTGGCCAGGCCCGCCTGACCGCCCCCGATCACCAGCGTGTCAACGCTTTCGCGCGCCCCTACAAGCAGGCTCGTGCTGCTACTCATAGCTGGCTCCTCTCGTGCTGCGGCCCGTTTCGAGAGCGGGTGACCAGCCTCGTGACGTTTCGTCGCCGCCGGGAAGTAG
>DASQVB010000259.1:0-4861 GCA_035640975.1 Pseudonocardiaceae bacterium | reverse complement strand
CCCAGGAACCGGACCCGCTCCTCTTGATCCCGGACTGCAACGAGGAGCTCCCCGTACCGCGAGCGGTAGAGTTGCCAGACGATGGCGAGCATCACCAGCAGAGTGGTCCCGGCGATGTAAAACAGCATTCGCTTGTTCACCGGGTCGAACAGATTGAATCCGAAGAACGAACGGAACCCGTTGAGACCGTTGGTCCCGCCGGTAGTGGTTTGCTGGCCGATCAGCAGAATCGCGAAGGCCGCCGCAAGAGCCTGGGACAGAATAGCGAAATACGCGCCGCGCACCCGCCTGCGGAAGATCGCGGCACCGAGTCCGAAGGCCACCAATGCGGGAATCAGCACCACACCGAGCAGAGTTACCACCGGGGATCGGAACGGTTCCCACCAGACGGGAAGCTGGCCCGAACCGTAGAGCCGCATGAAATCGGGCACCCCAGACGGTCCGGCGTCGGCGAGTTTTAGATGCATGGCCATCACGTAACCGCCCAGGCCGAAGAACACGCCTTGCCCCAGCGTCAGCATGCCGCCACGCCCCCAGGCCAGACCGATCCCGACCGCCACGATGCCGTAGCAGACGAACCGGCCCAACAGCGACAGCCGGAAGTCCGATAGCACAGCAGGCGCCACCACCAACAGCGCGACGGCGCCGAATACGAAACCGAGCAGGACGCCGTAGTTGCGTTTGAGTTGTCCGGGGAACCTGCCGGCCTGTCTTCCGGCTAGCACCGTCATGCCAGGCTCCTGGTCCGGACGTTGAAAATGCCCTGCGGGCGGACCTGTAAGAAGACGACAACCACGACGAAGACCGTGACCTTCGCGATGCTGGCCGTGGTCGAGTACTCGAACGTGGCCTGCAGCAGACCGAGCCCGAACGCCGCAATCACGGCGCCCTTGATCTGGCCGATGCCTCCTGCCACCACGACCAGGAAGGCGTCGACGATGTAGTTGGTGCCTAGCGTGGGACCGGTGGATCCGAGCAGGGTCACCGCCACACCGGCGATCCCGGCCAGACCGGAACCGATGAAGAAAGTGAGCCGGTCGGTGCTCCGGGTGGAGATGCCGACCGTCTCAGCGAGGTCGCGGTTCTGCACGACACCACGGATCCGGCGTCCCAGCGACGTCGTCTTCAGCAGCAGGGACAGGCCGACAACAACGGCAACTGCCAACACCAGGATGAACATCCGGGCTGCAGGTACTGAGACGACACCGATGTTGAGGCTGCCGGACAGCCAGCCAGGGGCGCGGACATCGACGTTCGGCGCACCGAAGATGTCCCGGGCCGCCTGTTGCAGGATCAGCGCCACGCCCCAGGTGACGAGCAAGGTGTCCAGCGGTCGGTGGTACATCCGGTGAATCAGAGTGACCTCGAGGATGAGCCCCATCAGGCCACCGATCACAAACCCGAGCGGGATGGCCAGCAGCAGGGAGATCCCAGCGTCGGCGATCAGTCCCTGGACCATGAATGCGGTGTAGGCACCTGCCATCATGAACTCGCCGTGGGCCATATTGATCACACCCATCTGGCCGAATGTCAAGGACAGGCCGAGGGCGGCGAGCAACAGAACCGAACCCAGCGACAAGCCGGCGACCAGCTGACTGAGAAGGGCTTCCATGCGCGTGTCCTTCCGAGAGCTCCAAGTGTGTGTGGTTCACACTCGTCAGCCGGACAGCCCCTTGGCCCATTCGTAGCTCTCCAGGAACGGATCGGGCTCGATCGGGGCACCGGAGCTCCACTCGGTGTAGATCAGGCCGTCCGGAGCAACCTTGCCGATCAATGCCGTCTTAGCGATGTGGTGGTTTTCGCCGTTGACCGTGACAGTGCCCTCTGGGGCTTCATAACTCACGCCATCTGCCGCCTTGGTGACGTCGTCAGTTGTGAAGGACTGCGCCTTCTCCACCATCGCTTTCCACAAGAACAGCGATGTGTACGCCGCCTCCATCGGGTCGGAGGTCACTCGGCCCTGCCCGTACTTCTCCTTGAACGCCTGCACAAATGCCTTGTTGACCGGAGAATCAAGGGTCTGGTAATAGTTCCACGCGGTCAGCTGCCCCACCAGGTTATCCACACCGATGCCGCCTACCTCCTCCTCAGCGATCGACACCGACACCACTGGCATCGTGGCCGCGGTCAGGCCGGCATTGCGGTACTCTTTGAAGAACGCAACATTCGAGTCACCGTTGAGGGTATTGAACACCGCACCTGCTCCGGCAGCCCTCACCTTGTTAGTGATCGTCGCGAAGTCGGTGTGCCCCAGCGGCGCGTACTCCTCCCCCTTGACTTCGATACCGTTCGCCTCGGCGTACGCCTTGATCTCCTTGTTGGCGGTACGCGGGAAGACGTAGTCGGATCCCACCAGGAACAGCGAAGTGACGCCCTGTTGCTTGAGGTAGTCCAACGCAGGAACGATCTGCTGATTGGTGGTCGCACCGGTGTAGAAGATGTTCGGCGACGCCTCGAGACCCTCGTACTGCACTGGGTAGAACAGCAGTGAGTTGGCACCTTCGAAGACAGGAAGCATCGCCTTGCGGGAGGATGACGTCCAGCCACCGAAGACCGCCGCCACACAATCGGATCCGATCAGCTTGGTGGCTTTCTCGGCGAAGACCGTCGGCTCGGACGCACCGTCCTCACTGACGACCTCTAACTTCTTGCCGAGCACGCCACCGCTCGCGTTGATCTGTTCGGCACCCAGGTTCAGTGCGTCATGCACCGTGTTCTCGCTGATCGCCATGGTGCCAGACAGAGAGTTCAGGAATCCGATCTTCACCGAGTCACCCGAGGTGTCAACACAGGATGTCGCAGACGAACCACCTGAATCCCCGACACGGCTACCACAGCCGGCCAATACCAGTCCCGCGGCCGCCACAAAAACGACGACGCTGAATAAGCGTCCCCTCGTTCGCCAGCATAAGGAATTGCCATCAGCGCGGACACGACTGGAATCTTCCCCAACGTTGTTACTCATGACGTCGACCTCCTGCGTCGGAACCAGGCAGCGACGGTGCCTGCGGTGCAGGTTAAGAACGTGCCGTTACAGCAAGATTTCACGTCGAAGTCGACGCGGTTACATATCATCATTTCGGGTGGGCTGATTAGCCCACTTAGCGTAGACATCTGGCAACCTAATGCTATATTTTACTCCTCTGGTTACACCGGTGGGTGTAATACCACCAGCCACGCTGCCGCAAGCATCGCCGGGCCGTGGGGAACGTCGCGATAGCCGAACATCCGGGCAGGTCCGGCAACGACCACGGTCAACACGCTGGCCACCAACACCGCCAGCAACAGCCCGGGCCAGGATGACGCGGCCGTGAGCGCGCCCAAGCTGCCTGCCAGCTTCACGTCACCACCACCCAGGGCGCCCGGGGCTATAAACCGCACGGCCGCATACCCACCCGCCCATAGCAATGCACCCACAACGGCCCGAACCATCAGATCGGTGTCGCCGATGCCTACCGCTGCGACGGCCAGCAGCACAGCGACCACCGGGTACGCCGGCAAGGTCAGGGCATCAGGTAACCGCCTGACGGCAACGTCGGCGGCTCCCAGCAGCACGCCGGACCAGGCCAGCACCAGCGGGACCGGCCACCACCACACCGGCAACCCGCCCGCCCAGGTGACGACCACGGCCCACAAGGCAGCCACCAACACGCCACACGTCAGCGCCGGCACTCGAACACCCCGCGGGATCCGGCGCAGCAGCACCGCTCCGCCAGCACCGGCAACGGCACCGGTCACAACCGCCCACACGCTGCTCACCCCCGCCAGCCTGCCCCGGCTACGCGCTTCGAACGCCAGGTTCGAACTCAGGCTGTGGATAACGGCGTGGCTGGGGACAGACTGGCAGGCCCCCAGAACACGACGTCAGAACACGCCGCGGACGAGCGCGTCACGGACCGCTGCTGCGTGCTCCTCGATCGTCACCGAGAAGCAGGAAGTGCCGTCTTGCTGACACTTCACGAAGTACCGCCAGGGCCCGGGCTCCGGATCCAGCGCGGCCGCGACGGCCGCCGCGCTCGGCGACCCGATCGGTGACGCCGGCAACCCGACGTTGAGATAGGTGTTGTACGGGCCCGGCCGGGCCCGATCGGCGTCTGAGGTGCGCACCTGCTGCAGCTCCAGCGGGTAGTTGATGGTGGAGTCCATCTGCAGTGGCATTCCAGCGGCAAGCCGGTTGTAGATCACCCGCGAGACGCGACGGAAGTCTGAGGTGATGGCCTCCCGCTCGATCACCGAGGCGATCACCAGCACCTCATAGGCGCTGTAACTGGTGCCCGCGGCGGACGCGGGAAAACCTGCTGCCAGGAGCCGCGCCACCGAAGTGCTGGTGACCTGACGCAATAGCTCCACCGCCGAACTGCCAGGGCGCACGTCATAGTTACCCGGGACCAGCAGACCCTCCAGACGGCGACCTGGCTCGACTCGCGACATCGGATCGGTGGCCCAGGCCGGCACTGCGAGCTGGGCAAGGTCGGTCTGGCCCATCGCGGTGCGGAGTTCTTCGGCGCTCACGCACGTGCTCGTCCCGTCGTTCACCGCGCAGCTGGCCCGGGAGATGTCACTGAGCAGCCCAGGGACCGTCTTACCATCGGGTAGGTCGACGTCGTCGAGTTGCTCACCACCGCGGATCTCCAGATGCCCAACCCGAGCCGCAGGTTCCTGCAACCTCGCCACCGCGGCGGAACCGGACATCTGCTCGCGCAGCTGGTAGTAACCGGGCTGGACCGCTCGGATTCGGGGATCGGCTTCCGCGGCCAGGGTGAAAGCCCGAACGCTGGCGACCACGTTGCGTCGGACCAGGGCAGCCCCGATCGCGCTGAGGCTCTGGCCGTTCTCGACCTGCACGACGGCCGCCGCACCG
>DASQVB010000258.1:0-20101 GCA_035640975.1 Pseudonocardiaceae bacterium | reverse complement strand
GCATGGCCCACGATGCGGTAGGCGCTGCGGTAGTCCAGCCGGCAGGCCAGCATGAGATGCTCGGCGAGGTCCGCGGCCTGTGCGAAGCTGCCCTCCAGGACCGACCATAGTCGTTCGCCGTGGACCTGCAAGGTCCCAACCACACCGGCGCTGAGCCAGGTGGTGCGCACTGCAGCGGCCAACGCTCGGGGCACCTCGCCATAGGCGAAGATCAGATTGTCGCTGCGGGCCGACGGGGTCTTGGTAACGGCAAGAAGCCCGGACAACCGGCCGATCGCCACGCCGGACGCGCCCCGGATCATCGTCAGCGCGTAGGGATTTCGCTTCTGCGGCATGAGCACGCTGGAGCGACTGTAGCCGTCGGTGAGCGTGACGTAGCTGAACTCGTGACTGGCCCAGATCTCCAGGTCCTCAGCCAGCTTGTCCTGCGTGATGAGCAGGCTCGCGCTCGCCGCGAGGGCGTCGACGAGGCCGTCGGTCTGCCACATCGCGTCGCGGGTGTGCTCGATGACCGACCCGAAACCGAGTAACTCGGCGATGTGGCTGCGGTCGGTGAGCAGCGCCGTCCCGTTCACCCCGCCCGCGCCGCCTGGGCTGGCATCCACCCAGGCCAACGCGTCGGCCAGGCGCCGGCCGTCACGCAGCACCGGATAGGCGAAGGATACCGCGTAGTGTCCGAAGGTCGTGGGCTGCGCATGCTGCAGGTAGGTCTGGTCGGCCATCCACGTCTCGGTGTGCCGGCCGGCAAGCTCGGCGAGCTGTGTTGCAAGGTCGGCTGCAGCCCCGATGAGCTCGGCGAGCACGTCGCGCAGGTGCAACCGGAACGCGATGCGCATCGCTTCCCGGCGCGGTCGACCGGCATGTAACCAACCCGCGGCATCACCGATCCGGCCAGCGAGGTAGCGCTCCCGGGAGTTGTAGACCTCGCCGTGGGACGGGTCGTACGGGAACTCCTCGGCGGGGACGTCGAGGATATCCAGTAGCAACCGGAGCAGCTGGCGTGCAGGCTCCCGCGGTATCACCCTGGCCGACCGCAGATCGAGCACATGGGCGAGGTCGGCCAGCGTAAGTCCGCGGTGGACCAGTGGCGCATCGGCGATCTCCAGCGCATAACCGGCGTTGATCATTTCCTCGGCGGGTCCGGTCACAACGTGCCTCCGGTAGCCGTGAACAGGGTCGGGGCGCCACCGGTGAGTAGGAAGACGACCGGTCCCACGACGCTCTGGTTGTCGACGACACCGCCCGATGCACTCATCAAGGCGGCCATTGCTTTCGCTCCGAACACCGGGTCGAGGAACATGCCCTCCGTCTGGGCGACCAGCCGGGCAGCCTCCTCGCCCGTCGAGGAGACAACGCCGTAGCCCGGGCCAAGGAAGCCATCGAGCACGGTGACATCGCCGTGGTCGTGCGGCCACGTTCCGAGCAGCGCTCCCACCCCGGCTGCCAGCTCGCCGACCTGCTGGACACAGTCCGTTACGGCGCGGCTGACCGTTACCCCCACCACGTCGTAAGGCAACCGCAGCCAGCGAACACCAGCGAGCAGCCCGGCCTGGGTACCACCGGACCCGGTCGCAAGCCACAGCTGCCGAGGCCGCAGATCGGCGGCGAGTAGCTGCTCGGCCAGCTCGAGGCTCGCTCGGGCGTAACCGAGCGCACCGACCGGGGTTGCACCGCCCCGAGGAAGGCAACAAGGTGTGTGGCCGGCAACGCATAGCTTGTCGGCGAGCGTGGCGATGCCCGCATCCACCGACGCCCGATCGGGATTTCCGGTGAAGGTGATCTGTGCGCCGGCGAGCTGCGCGAGCAGCAGGTTCCCGGTGGCTGGCACCGGCTGGCCGTAGTAGACCAGATGAGCTTCCAGACCGCATTGGCGAGCACCCAGCGCTGCAAGCATCGCCCAGTTCGACTGCGGTCCGGCACCGGTGACCAGGCAGTCGCAACCGCGACGCAGCGCATCGCCGAGCAGATATTCCAACGCTCGTACCTTGTTTCCACCCAGACCGAAACCGGTGAGGTCGTCACGCTTGAACCAGATCTCGACGCCGAGCATTTCCGATAGCCTCGCGGCCGGCCGCAGCGGTGTCGGCGCCCTGCACAGCTCGACCCGTGGCAGGTCCAGCAGGCCCTTCACAGCGCGACCCTCACACTGGACCCTTCGCCGCGGCCAGCACCCGGTCGACGAACGCGGTGGTCGCCCCGAGCGCCCGCCGTGGGTCCAGGCATCGGGCGATCTCCGCCGGGTCCAGGTGGGTGCTCACCACCGGGTCTGCGGCGAGTGCCTCAGCCAGTCCCGTGCCGCGTTCGAGGCCAGCCATCGTGGCGTCGTACACCGCCTGCTGGGCCGCATGCTTGCCGATCCGGTCGGCCAGCGCACGCATCACCGGCTCAGACAGCACGTATCCACCACCGGCGTCGAGATTGGCCCGCATCCTGTCGGAATGCACCACTAGGCCCTCCAGCAGCCGGGCCGCCAGCTGCAATGAGACCCCGGTGAGCAGACATGCCTCCGGCACCACCACCCACTCGGCCTTCCATGACCGGCCATCACGCTCGTGGTCACCCACCAAACCCTCGACGGTGACGCCTGCGTCAGATCGCACCACCCGGGCCAGCGTGCCCAGGTGCTCGGCCAATTCCGGGTTGCGCTTGTGCGGCATGGTGATGCTGCCGACCTGACCGGGAGTGAACGGCTCGGATACCTCCCCGATCTCGGGCCGCTGCAGCTGGTAGATCTCATTACCGATCTTGCCCAGAGTCCCGCTCACCAGTGCCAGTAGCCCGGTGAACTCAGCGATGCGATCCCGTGCGGTGAGCCAAGCGATGTCCGGGACTCCCAAGCCGACGCGGCCGGCGAACGCCTCGATCAACGGCAACGCTGCTGGACCCCAGAACTCCATCGTGCCCAGCGCTCCACCAAGCTGGACAACCTCCCATCGGCGCCGACCCTCGGCCAGCCGGGCCCGGTGACGGCGAAGCTCGGAAGCCCACACGGCCGCCTTGAACCCGAACGTGATCGGTAATCCAGGCTGTCCGTGGGTTCGCCCGCACATGATTACGTCGCGGTGCTCGCGGGCCAGTCCCAACGTGGCGGCCTCGACGCGGTACAGGTCCCGCTCGAGCACATCACCGACGCGCCGGGCGACCACCGCGGTCCAGGTGTCGGAAAGATCCTGCACAGTGGCGCCGTAGTAGATCCACTCCCGAGCCTGCGGCGGTAGCACGTCGCTCAGGCACCGGATCAGGCCGAGGGTGGAGTGGCCGGTCGACCTGGTCGCGGCGCCGACCTGGTCGAGGTCAAGCAGCATGACGTCCGCGTGGTCTCGGATAGCGCGCGCCGCGTCAGCTGGCACCAGCCCGACCTCGGCTTGTGCCTCGGCCAGGGCGGCGAGAATCTCCAGCCAGGACTGGACGCGACCGTGGTCGTCGAAGAGCTGGCGCAGCTCGGGAGTGGCCCACAGGTGGCCGTAGATACAGGAGTCGACGAGGTGAGCTCCCACCGACACCGCCTCACCCGGTTGTCACGCCGACCGGCTTGCCGGCGTCCACCTCGGCAGGTGGGCCCACTCCGGTCAACCAGCGCAGGGCTGCTCGAATCTCGTCGAGGTTGGATCCCCACGGCACGACGGCTCTGGCGTTCTCGTACTCGACACCCCGCTCCAGCAGGCAGCATTTCGCCAGCGTCAGGTCATCCAGCGAGGCCGACCGGCGGCGCGGGCAGAGGTCGACTCGGGGCGGCTCGTCGCCGTAGAAGTGGCGGTGGAACTGCAACGATCGCTCACACCCGATCATCAGCCAGTTGGCCCGATCGGCCGGTCGAGTGTCCAGGTAGGACACCGGTGCGCCGAGTTCGGTGCCGGCACCGCGGCAGGGCAACAGGTAGCTGGCGGCGGGATGGGCCGCGGCCAGCTCAGGGATGTCCACCGCTTCGAGCACCAGCTCGATCGGCGGTAGGTCCTCGTCGAAGGCGACTACCTGCTCGGCCATCGCGAGAAGTTTGGGTGGGACGGGGGGCACCACCTCGGTCACCCGGACCCGGACCGGTGCCGGTCGCCAGATGAAGTTGACGTGCTCGTAGCGCCCGGTGACCACGTAAGCCAACGCGCCCGGCCGGGCGTGAGCGAGCGCCACCTCGGCCAGGGCCGTGGCGTTGCCGACATCGACCTCCGGCGCTTCGATGGACACCACCTGCTCGGGGCCGGCCAGCACCCGGGCCTGCACCACCGGCGAGAAAAGCGGTACTTCCGACTGCTTCCGAACCGCCACCAGGGCGGTGCGCCCCCTGTTGCGCAGCACGAGGTATTCGCTGCGCCGGTAGACCTCACGTCCCATCAGGAAGGCCGTCAGGGCCTGCTCGGTGAGTGCGACGTCGACCTCCTGCACCGACAACCCACGGTAAGGGCGGGTGATGGTGTTCGGTGCTGGGTCAGGGATCACTACGGTGCCCCTTCGAGTCACGGTCCGGCAGCCGCGCGGTGTCGGCCCGCAGACCGAGCCGCAGCGTCTCCAGCGGTAGTACCTCCTCGAGCGGAATGTTGCCCAGGCTGACATTGGCACCGAGGTGGCGGACCATCCAGGACTGCTGGGCCGTCCGCGGCGCCTCGAAGATGATTCGTTCGACAGGCAGGTGGGCGATGATCGCCTCGACCAGCGTGGCCCGCACGCTCCCATCGGCCTCATACAGCCCGACCGATCCGCTCTCCCTGCCTTCCGCGATGAGCCAACGGGCACCGGCGGCGAGGTCTGCCTCCATCTCCGCCAACCAGGCCTCGGTCACCACCGGAATCGTTCCGCTCTTGAGCCCGGTCTCAGCCAGCACGACGAACTCACTGGACAGTTCGTGGATCAGTGCCGCCTTGCGCTGCGGGGTCATCACGCCCAGGCCATTGGACACTTCAAGGGCGTCCACTCCGATGTCGGCGGCCCAGCGCCGCAACTCGGTGAGCCGGTCTTGGGCCACGGCCACCTCCAGAAGCGTGCCGCCCAGCGACACCATCACACCGGCCGCATGGCACAGCGCGACCCGCTCCTTGACCACTGGGTCGATGTAGGCGATCCCCCAGCCGATCTTGATGATGTCCACCAGGTGCCCGGCCTGAACCAGCAACGCGTCCAACGTGGTGGTCGTGGCGCCCTTGTCCAGCACGTGGGTCAGGCCACGAGCGCGCGGCTTACCGGCCCGCTCTGAGAGATCAAGGAAGTCCGGGGAGTTCCACACCCAGCGACAGTATGACCCAGGCCACGGCCGGTCTGTGTCCCGCGAGCACCAACACCATGAGTTCCTTCGTCCCGTCCGAACGTGGGAAGTGCCGCGGCACCTGCCTAGCGTCTGCTGGCGAGCACGAGGAGGCGGTCCGTGGCCCAGCGGCTGGTCGTCATCGGCGGGGGTGCGGCCGGGCTGTCCGCGGCCTCAGCTGCCCGCCGGGTAGATCCGGCCGGCGAGATCATTGTCCTGGAGGCCACCGGACACGCTGCGTACGGGTTGTGCGGCATCCCGTACTACCTGGCCGGGTTGGTCGGGCGAGCCGATGAGCTGTTGTCCTACCCGCCGACCTACTTCCGCGAACGACGGCGGATCGATCTGCGGCTGCATACTCGAGCGTTGGCTATGGATCCACGGCGGCAAGTGGTGCACTACCGGGATCCGGGGGGAGAGGGACGGCTGCGGTACGACCGTCTCATCGTGACGGCCGGCGGAGCACCGGCGCTGCCGCCATTGCCTGGGCTCGGCGACGATCGGGTGGTCACCGTCCGCACCCTCGAAGATGCCATCACCCTACGTAGCCTTTTGGATGCCGATCGGATCGCCCGGGCGCTGGTGGTCGGGGCCGGTTATGTCGGCCTGGAGATGGCCGAGGCGCTGCGCGCCCGGTGCGTGACGGTCACCGTCGCTGAGGCGCTGCCCAGGGTGATGCCGACACTCGACGAACCGGTCGCCGCCCTGGTCGCTGATGAGATACGGCACCATGGAGTCGATCTGCGGCTCGGCGCGCGCTTTGAGGGGGTGACCCGAGACGACCACGGGTTGATCGCGCTGATCGACGGCGAGGCACTGCCTGTGGACGTGGTGGTACTGGCGATCGGCGTCCGGCCCGTGACGGAGGTGGCGGCACGAGCCGGTGCGCGGACCGGGTCTGGCGGTGCCCTGCTCGTGGATGAGGAGATGCACACCAGCTTGGAGCGGGTGTACGCCGCCGGTGACTGCATCGCACCGCATCACCTGGTGCTCGGCCGGCCGGCGTTCGTGCCGCTGGGGCCGGCCGGAAACAAGACCGGCCGGGTAGCCGGCACGGTGGCCGCCGGGGGGCGGGCCCGATTTCGGGGTGTGGTGGGGACCGCGGTGGTCAAGGTCTTCGATCTGGGGGTGGCTCGCACCGGTCTCACGTTGGCGGAGGCACAAGCAGAGTTCGGCCCTGATGCAGCCGCAATCGACATCGTCGGGCGGTCCCGGGCCAAGTACTACCCGGGCGCTGAACCGGTGACCATCCGATTGGTCCACGAAGCCGGCGGCCGGTTGCTCGGCGCCCAGATGGTCTCGGCCGGTGACGTCGCCAAACGGATCGACGTCGTGGCCGCCGGCTTGCAGGCCGGCTTCGACCTCGACGACCTGCTGGCGTTGGACCTCTCCTATGCCCCGCCGTACGCGCCGGTGTACGAGCCGCTGCTGCTCGCCGCGCAGGCGGCGGCCACCAGCATCGCCGCGGTGGTGGTGTGAGCGATGCCAGACCAGCAGCGGGTGGCGGTGGTCACGGGGGGTGCCTCGGGAATCGGCCAAGCCACGGCCGTCCGGCTGATGGATGACGGTTTCCGGCTCGCGGTGGTCGACCTCTCGCCAGAGCTGGACGTCGCCCCGTCGGTGCTCGCCATCAAGGCAGACGTGTCGGACGCAATCGACGTCGAACGCGCGGTGCACGAAGTCCTCGCCGAGTTCGGCCGGATCGACGTGCTGGTCAACAACGCCGGGATCACCGGTTCTGCGGAAGCCACGACATGCCACGAGACACCGGTTGACGAATGGGACCGGGTCTTCGCGGTCAACGTCCGTGGCCCATTCCTGTGCACCCGCGCCGTGCTACCGGTCATGATGCGCCAGGGCAGTGGGCAGGTGATCACGGTGGCCTCGGCGGCTGGGCTGGTCGCCTTTCCCGGCCGCTGCGCTTATACCGCGTCCAAGGGCGCCGCGCTGCAGTTCGCCAAGTCGGTCGCGGTGGACTACGCCGCTGCCGGCATTCGCTCCAACGCGGTGTGCCCCGGCATGGTGGCGACCCCGATGACGCAGTGGCGCCTGGACATTCCCGAACTGCGGGCCGCCGTCGAGTCCAAGATCCCGATCGGGCGGGTCGCTGCGCCCGAGGAGATCGCCGACGCGATCTCGGTGCTGGCCTCACACCGGCTCAGCTACCTCACCGGCGCCGCGCTCGTGATCGACGGCGGCTGGACTGCGTTGTGACGAGGAACCAGGAGAAGCCATGACTGGACAGTTGGAGGGCAAGGTCGCGCTGATCACCGGGGCCGGCTCAGGGATCGGTCGGGCTGCGGCGCAACGCTTCGCCGCCGAGGGTTGCGCGGTCGCCGTGATTGACATGGCCGCACTCGCTGCTGAGGAGACCGCGGGCAAGATCGTCGCCGACGGCGGCCGGGCAATCGCCTGTCCCGCCAATGTCACAGTCGATACCGAGGTGCGCGCCGCGGTGGCGCGTACCGTCGAGACGTTCGGAAGCCTCGACGTGCTCTACAACAACGCTGGGGTGAACAGCAGCGGCTCGGTCGCCGATGCCACCGAGGAGGACTGGGACCGCTGCTTCGCCGTGAACGTCAAGGGCACGTTCCTGTGCTCGCGCGCAGCCGTTGAGCACCTGGCGGCGAGCGGGTCCGGCGCGATCGTCAACCAGGCATCGGTCGCCGCGCTGGTCGGGGTGCCCAACTTCGCTGCCTACTGCGCCGCCAAGGGTGCGGTGGTGGCGCTGACTCGCTCGATGGCAATCGACCTCGCCCCGCGAGGGATCCGCGTGAATGCGATCTGCCCGGGCACGGTGTTCACCCCGCTGATGGAGCCGATGCTGCGGGCCCGTGGGGATGGCGACATGGAGATCGGGCTGGCCAGGACGGTGGTCAAGTACCCAATCGGCCGGCTGGGCACCCCCGAGGAGATCGCCTCGGCGGCGCTGTTCCTGGCCAGTGCCGGTGCGTCGTTCCTGACCGGATCGATCCTGGCCGCCGACGGCGGCATGACGGCGCAGTGAGGGGTGTGCTGTGGGCTTTCACCTCGACCCCGACAAGCGCGTCCCGCTGGACCGGGCCGCCGCACTGGTCACCGACGGCGCCATGGTGGCGCTGGGCGGGGGACTGTCCGCGCGGCTGCCGATGGCGCTGGTCCGGGAACTGATCCGGCAGCGTCGCAGCGGGCTGCACCTGGTCGGCTCGGCGCATGGCATCGACGTGGACCTGCTCGTCGCAGCCGGCGCGGTGGGGATCTGCGAGGAGAGCTACGTCGGTTTCGAGCAGGATCTCGGCCTGGCGCCGGCGTTTCGGTGGGCTGCCGAGAACGGGACGATCGAGGTCCGGGAGAGCTGCTGCGACACGATTCTCACGCAGCTGCGCGCGGCCGAGTTCGGGCTGCCTTTCCTGCCGGTGCGGGGCATCAAGGGTTCGGACATCGGGCGGCTGCATCCCGAATATGGCGAGGTCCGCTGCCCGTTCACTGGAGAGCTGCTCGTAGCAGTACCTCCGCTTCGACCGGATGTGGTCCTGCTGCACGCCCCGCTGGCCGACCGCCGCGGCAACCTGCATCTGGAGCAGCCCTACGTACTGGACGAGCGCTTCGCCGCCGCGTCCGGGACGGTGGTGGCCACCGCGGAACGGATCGCCGGCACCGACGAGGTCGCCGCCACCGGGATCACCATCCCGGCCCATCTCGTCGCGGCCGTGAGCGAGGTGCCCTTCGGCGCCCACCCGTCGTCCTGCTACCCGGATTACGCCTATGACCGGCCACACCTTGCCGGCTACGTCCGCGCTGCCTCGGCAGGGCGTGACGAGCTGGCCGGCTACCTCGACCGGTTCGTCACTGGCACGCCCAATGAAGAGGCCTACCGCAAGATCGTCGGTGAGCAACAGCTCGCCCGGCTGGGCCGCTGGTCGGAGTCCATCGAGGCGTGGAAGGAACTGTTCGTATGACGTGGTCACTCGATGAATGGTTCGTGGTCGCGCTGGCCCGCACCATTCGGGACCGGGAGGTCACTTTCCACGGCTTCGGCAGCCCCTGCGCACAGGTCGCCATGCACGTCGCCAAACACACCCACGCACGGGGGATGATGTTGGTAGAGGGAGCGACCTACGCCTGCAATCCTGACCCACCTTTCATTCCACCGACCGGAAACGAGGCCAGCCTGCAACGCGGCGCGGCCTACCGGATGCGGTTCGAAGAGTTCTTTGACGCCGCCGTGCGTGGCGACGTCGACCGGATGTTCCTCTCCGGCGGTCAGATCGACGCCTACGGCAATACCAACGTCACCGCAATCGGCGTCCCGGACTACCCGGCGGCGTCGCCGAAGGTGAAGCTCGGTGGCGGCGGTGGCGGATGCAACCTGGCGGCCACCATCAGGCACCTCACGCTGTGGACGACGCGGCATCGTTCCGGGCGGGCGTTGGTGCCGCGCTGTGACTTCATCACCGACATGGGCCACCGCACGCCCGCAGGCAGCCGTGCTGAGCTGGGCTATTCCGGCGGTGGACCGCAATGGCTAGTCACCGAACTGGGGATCTTCGACTACGACAAGCAGGGGCAGGCCCGGCTGCGCCAGCTGTTCCCCGACGTCAGCCTGGACGAGGTCCGCGCTGCGACCGGTTTCGAGTTGCAGGTGGCTCCCGATCTAGGTCCGGTGCGCCCGCCGAGCCCGGCGGAGTTGGCCGTACTGCGGGGGATCGACCCACTGCATGTGCGGCGCTCGGAGTTCTCTCCGGCCGAGCTGCGTCGCACGTTCAGCCACAGCGACCGCGCCGGATGCGCATGCTGACCGGCCTGGAGGCGGTGTTCACACCACGCCGGGTTGCGCTTGTCGGGGCGTCGGAGAAACCGGGCACGATGGGCGAGTTGTTCTGGCGCAACCTTGCGGGCTTTCCCGGTGAGGTGGTGCCGGTGACGCCGTCCGCGCCGAGCGTCGGGGGTGTCAAGGCCTACCCGACCATGGCATCAGTGAACGGCGAGATCGACCTCGCGGTCGTCGTGGTGCGTGCCGCCGCGGTACCCGAGGTGATCCGCGACGCTGCGGTGAAGGGTGTACCCGCGGCACTGGTCATCAGTGGTGGATTTGCTGAGACGGGACCCGACGGCGCCGCTTTGCAGGCCGACATGATGGCGGGCGCCCGGACCGGTGGGGTGCGGATCGTCGGACCCAATTGCTTCGGTGTGCAGAACTGCGACCTCCCGCTCAACGCGTCGATGGCCACCGGCCTGCCACCGGGAGGGGGTGGAATCACGCTGGCGACCCAATCCGGGTCATATGGAATGGCGATCCACACTCTGGCTGTCGACGAGCGAACCAGGTTCGCCAAGGTCTACGCGATGGGCAACAAGGCCGACCTCAGCGATGCGGAGCTGCTGCACTACCTGACTGCCGATTCAGCCAGCCGGACGCTGTGTTTCTTCCTGGAGTCGCTGCCCGACGGCCGCGGTTTCTGTGCCGCTGCCGAGGCGGCCCGGGCGGCCGGCAAGCCGGTGATCGTGGCCCGGACCGGGCGCTCACCGGCAGGGATCCGGGCTGCGCAGTCGCATACCGCGGCGCTGGCCGGCAGCGAGCGGATCTGGCGGGCGGCCTTGGAGCAGGCCGGTGTGCTCGTGGCCCGCTCCGGGTTGGAGATGCTCGACGCCGCCCGCGCGTTGGATTCCCAGCCGCCACCGGCCGGTAACCGGATCGCGATCATCACGAACTCCGGTGGCACCGGGGTGGAACTTGCCGACCTGCTCACCGACGAAGGCCTGACCGTGCCCGAACTGTCCACCGCGCTGCAGGAGGAGTTGCGGCCGCTGTTACCGCCGCTGGCCAGTCCGGCCAACCCGGTCGACATCACCCCGGTGTGGCGGCGCTTCGCCGAGTTGTACCCGTGCCTGGTGGACGAGCTGGCCCGCTCAGGTGAGGTGGACGTGGTCGTCCCCGTCCTGCTGCAGCGAGCGGCCACCGATCAGGCCGTCGCGGTGGGCGTGCGCGACGCGGTGGCCCGGCTTCGTGATGATGGGGTGACTGTGCCGGTCTACGTGTGCTGGGTAGCGCCACGCAGCGCGCGAGCCAACGCCGAGCTGCTGCAAGAGTCCGGGGTGCCCTGCTTCGAGTGGCCAGAGCGCACCGCCCGTGCCGTAGGTCACGCAGTCCACTACCTCAACCCGCGAGCCCTCCGCGGCCACCATTCGGAACCTTCTGGCGGTGCCCATGGTGCCCGTGACCGTCATTCGGAACCTTCTGGCGGCACCCAAAGCCTCGAACCCACCCTGGGTGCCCAGATGTTGCGTGGGGCGGGGATCGGGGTGGTTGAGTCGATCAGCTGTCGCGATGTGACCGAGGCGGTCAACGCGGCGGCGTGCCTCGGCTATCCGGTGGTGTGCAAAGTGGCGCACCCAGGCCTGACGCACCGCAGTGACGTCGGAGGGGTACGGCTGGGTCTCAACGACCCTGATGCGGTCCAGGCGGCGGCACGCGCGCTGTTGGGACTCGCCGACGGCGCCCAGGTCCAAGTCCAATGCCAGCTTGACGGAGTTGAAGTCGCAGTCGGTGGCCTGCGTGACCCTCAGTTCGGGCCGGTCGTCATGATCGGGCTTGGCGGGATCTTGGTCGAGGTGATGGACGATGTGGCATTCGGTCTCGCCCCACTGTCCACCAGCGACGCGCACCGATTAATCGCGAACCTGCGAGGCTACGCCATTCTCGCCGGAGCCCGCGGCCGCGAACCGGTTGACCTGGACGCCCTCGTCGGCGCGGTGTCCGCGGCCGGTGACCTGCTCGCCACCCGGCCCGAGATAGTTGACCTTGACCTGAACCCGCTGCTGGCCACCTCACGCGGTGCCGTGGCGGTGGACTGGCGCATCACGGTCCAGGCGATACGGCACTGAATCGGTCATGGGCTGAATCGGTCCTGCCAGGACGAGCCCACACCTCGAGGTTTGGCCCGCGATCACGGAGCATTGCCCGGCGGTGATCCCTACTGTGGTCGCGGTCACATCATGGGATGGGCGGTTCGCGCCCGCGACGCCGCCCCTCGACCGGAGGAGACAGGCGTGCGCATCGGATCACAGGACGTGCTCCTACCCACCACCATGGTGGGCAACTATCCCAACCCGCGCTGGTATGACGGCCACGCCTATGCCGTCTATCCCAAGGGCGAGTTCATCCACGACGCGATCAGCAGGGAGGCGCACGAGGACGCTATCGGGGCGATCGTCCGCGACCAGGAAGCCGCAGGGCTGGACATCATCAGTGACGGCCGGGTCAACGGGGGCGACTCGCCATACGGTCAAATCCTTTACCACTACGTGGAGAGAATGACCGGCTACAAGCTTTCCGGCCCGCCGATCGGCCTGCCGATCTACTCCACCTTGTTCGCCCCCACCTGCATGGGCGAGGTGACCCGCGAGCACCCCTTCCACCTGGCCACACTGCGCGCGACCCGCAAGGCCACCAAGAAGCCGATCAAGATCTCTTATACCGGTATCCAGGTGATCGCAGCGGCGACGAACAACCAGTACTACTCGGAGACCAAGGAACTGGCGATGGCGATCGCCAAGGCATACAACGAGGATTTCAAGGAGCTCGCCGACAACGGTTGCGACATCATCCAACTCGACGAGTTCGTCTGGCCATACGGTATGGGCGACTGGGAGATCGAGGTGCTCAACGCCGCGGTAGAGGGCGCTGGCTGTCAGTTCTGGGTACATACCTGCTGGGGCAACTACTCAGGAACGCCCGGCTATTTCCCGGATGAGGAGGAACGCGAGTTCGGCGCCTGGGTCCTCGACCGCCGGCCGGCAACAGCTCCAGCACCCGCCCGCGCGCAGGGGATCTTCCCGCATGTTCTCGATGCGAACATCGACGTGCTGAACTACGAGGTGGGGCGGACCGGTGCAGACGACCTCAAACCGCTGATGGACCACAACTGGTCCAAGGACTTCACGGCCGGAGTCATCGATGTCAAGTCCACCGTGACCGAGACTGCCGAAGAGGTTGCAGACCGGATCCGACAGGTGCTCGAATACGTGCCCGCCGAGCGGCTTGGCCTGTCCACCGACTGCGGCCTGATCAACCTGCCGCGCATGCTCGCGGCGAGCAAGCTCCGTGCCCTTGCCGACGGCGCGGCTCTCGTGCGCAAGGAGCTCGCGAACCGCTAGCCCGATCGTGAGTGGCAAGCAGTGCTAAAGCACTGCTTGCCACTCACGACGTCTTGCGCGCCATGGCGCGCAAGACGTATTGCAAGATCCCGCCGTGGCGGTAGTACTCGGCCTCGCCGGGGGTGTCGATGCGCAGCACGGCGTCGAACTTCACCGGATCTTTGCCCTCGTCAGTGGCGACGACGTGCACGGTCCGCGGGACGGAGCCGTCGTTGAGCGCGGTGATACCGGAGATGTCAAAAGTCTCAGTGCCATCCAGACCCAGCGACGAGGCCGATTCACCGGTCGGGAACTGCAAGGGAAGCACGCCCATTCCGATGAGGTTAGAGCGGTGAATACGTTCGAATGACTCGGCGATCACCGCACGAACCCCAAGCAGCCTGGTGCCCTTGGCAGCCCAGTCCCGCGAAGAGCCCGAACCGTATTCCTTGCCACCCAAGACCAGCAACCGAATACCGTGCTCGGCGTAGCGCTGCGCCGCGTCGTAAATGGACACCGGCTGGCTGCCATCCACAGTGAAGTCGCGGGTGTAACCGCCGCTGACCGGACTGTCGGAGATAGCGTCCAGCAGCAGGTTGCGCAACCGGATATTTCCGAACGTGCCGCGGATCATCACCTCGTGATTTCCCCGGCGGGATCCATAGGAATTGAAGTCCTTGCGTGCCACACCGTGCTCGGACAGGTACCGGCCGGCCGGGGAATCTTCCTTGATCGCCCCAGCCGGAGAGATGTGGTCGGTCGTCACCGAGTCACCAAGTAGCGCCAGCACCCGCGCCCCGCTGATATCGGCCACTGACGGCGGCTGTGCGGCCATGTCCTCGAAGTACGGGGGCTTGCGGACGTAGGTGGACTTCGGGTCCCAGCTGAACGTCTCGCCTTGCGGGGTAGGGAGGGACCGCCAGCGAGAATCACCGGCGAAGACATCGGCGTAGTCCTTGACGAACATCTCCTGACTGATCGCGGACTCGATCACCTTCTGGATCTCCTCTGGAGAGGGCCAGATGTCAGTCAGGTAGACCTTGTTGCCGTCGCGGTCGATCCCTAACGGGTCCTGCTCGAAGTCGATGTCCATCGTTCCCGCCAGTGCGTAGGCGATCACCAACGGCGGGGAGGCGAGGTAATTCATCGAGACGTCCGGGTTGATCCGGCCCTCAAAGTTACGGTTGCCCGACAGCACGCTGACCACTGCGAGGTCGGCGTCGCGGACGGCATGCGCCACCTCTTCGGGCAACGGGCCCGAGTTGCCGATGCAGGTTGTGCAGCCGTAGCCGACCAGGTGGTAGCCCAGTTTCTTCAGGTAGGGCCACAGACCGGCCTTCTCGTAGTAATCGGTGACAACCTGGGAGCCAGGAGCCATCGACGTCTTCACCCACGGCTTGACGGTCAGACCCCGGTCGACGGCGTTGCGGGCCAGCAGTGCTGCACCGATCATCACCGACGGGTTGGAGGTGTTGGTGCAGGAGGTGATCGAGGCGATCACCACCGCGCCGTGGTCGATCTCGTATCCCGTGCCCTCGGAGGCGCGCACTGGAGTGGGGCAGCGGAGACGATCCGGTGCACCGGCCGGCGCCGAGATCGTCGTACTGGGCATGCCCTCGCCGTCACCGCGGCTCACCGCGGGCGAATCGCTGGCCGGGAAGGATTCCTCGCCTGCGTGGTCCACCGTTGACTCCGGTGGCTCCTTGACCGAAGCGTAGTCGGCCAGCGCGCGGCGGAACGCGGTCTTGGCGTCGGACAGCGTGATGCGGTCCTGCGGGCGCTTAGGCCCGGCGATGCAGGGCACCACAGTGGACAGATCCAGCTCGAGGTACTCGGAGTAGGTGGCCTCCCGGCTCGGGTCGTGCCACAGGGCCTGCTCCTTGGCGTAGGCCTCCACCAGCGCGAGCTGCTCCTCCGAGCGGCCGGTGAACCTCAGGTAGCGGACGGTCTCCTCGTCGATCGGGAAGATCGCGCAGGTGGAGCCGAACTCGGGACTCATGTTCCCGATGGTGGCCCGGTTGGCCAGCGGCACCGCAGCCACGCCTTCCCCGTAGAACTCGACGAACTTCCCGACCACGCCGTGCCGGCGCAGCATCTCGGTCAAGGTGAGGACAACGTCGGTGGCGGTTGCGCCGGGCGGGATGGAGCCGGTCAGCTTGCAACCGACCACACGGGGAATGAGCATCGACACCGGCTGGCCGAGCATCGCCGCCTCAGCCTCGATGCCGCCCACGCCCCATCCCAGCACGCCAAGCCCGTTGACCATCGTGGTGTGGCTGTCAGTACCCACCACGGTGTCCGGGTAGGCCTGGCCGTTTCGAGTCATCACGACCCGGGCCAGGTGCTCGATGTTGACCTGGTGCACGATCCCGGTTCCTGGCGGGACCACCTTGAACTCGTCGAAGGCACCCTGGCCCCAACGCAGGAACTGGTAGCGCTCCCGATTCCGCTGATACTCCAGATCGACATTGCGCTCGAAGGCATCTGGACGGCCGAACACGTCCGCGATCACCGAGTGATCGATGACCAACTCGGCCGGCGCCAGCGGGTTCACCGCATCCGGGTCGCCGCCCAGGGTCGTGACCGCCTCGCGCATCGTGGCCAGATCAACCACGCAGGGAACCCCGGTGAAGTCCTGCATGATCACCCGAGCAGGGGTGAACTGGATCTCCGTGGACGATGCCTCCTGGGGATCCCAGCCGACAAGCGCCTCGATGTGCTCGGTGGTGACGAAGGCGCCGACGTCAGCAGACTCGAAGCGCAGCAGGTTCTCCAGCAGTACCTTGAGGCTGTAGGGCAGCGCACGCCACTGCGGGCCGAGCCGGTGATCCAGCTCAGCCAATCGGAACACCTCGTAGCAGGTGTCCCCGACCGACAGCGTGCCGCGGGTGCCAAAGCTGTCGGCGCGCGCTGCTGCTTGGGTCACGGACTACTCCCTTCAGAGGGTCAGGTCGGTGCCCTCAACAGCGACTCTACGTCCGCCTACCTCCTGGTGGGCTCAGCGGGCAATGTCGTTTACACCCCATTAAAGAGCCTGAGCGTTCCTGGTAACCCCGCTGGGCGGACATGTCGGTGACGGCCCCTCGATCAGGGGCTGCCTCGCCTGGGGAGGCCAGCCATAGCCTGGACCTGATGCCAGCACATTCCTGGAGGTGCCAGCCATGCGGGTGCCCTTGACTGTTGCCGACTTTCTCGCCCGTGGCGAGACGGCGTTCGCGGAGTCCATCGCGGTCGTGGATGAGCCCACCCTGCCGGCCTCGCCGGTACCGGCGTCGACCTACCGAGAACTGGGTAGGCGGGTGCGCGCCTGGCAGGCCGGCCTGGACGCACTCGGCATCGTTGACGGGGAGCGCGTTGCGGTGGTCAGCCACAACAGCGCCCGGCTGCTCGAGCTCATGCATGCGGTCCCGGCCAGTGGCCGCATCTGCGTTCCGGTGAACTTCCGGCTGCACCCCGACGAGGTGAACTACATTGTGCGGCACAGTGGTTCGTCGGTGCTGTTGGTCGACCCGGAGCTGGACGGCGCGCTCAAGGGCGTGGCGGCCCCGCACCGCTTCGTGCTCGGTGCGGAGACCGAAGAGCACGTGATGCGCTTCGATACCGAGCCGCGCCCATGGGCCGAGCCGGACGAGGATGCCACCGCGACGATCAACTACACCTCAGGCACCACCGCACGACCCAAGGGCGTGCAGATGACCCACCGCAACCTCTGGATCAACGCGGTCACCTTCGCCTTACACACCCGGGCCTGGGAGCGCGACGTCTACCTGCACACCCTGCCGATGTTTCACTGCAACGGCTGGGGCATGCCGTTCGGCCTCGTCGGGCTCGGGGCCAAGCATGTAGTGCTGCGCAAGGTGGACGGTGCGGAGGTCCTGCGGCGCGTCGACCAGCACGGCGTCACGTTGATGTGCGGTGCCCCCGCGGTGTGGAACGCGGTACTCGACGCCGCCACCAGCTGGACCGGTGAGATCCCCGGGCGGGGCAGGGTGCGGCTGGTCTGCGCGGGCGCGCCACCCCCCACCAAGACCATCCAGCGGATCGACGAGGAACTCGGCTGGGAATTCCTCCAGATCTACGGACTCACCGAAACCGCACCACTGCTCACCTTCAACCGGGGCGCGCCCGCCGACGACGACCTGCCCGCCGCGGATCGGGCCCGAAGGCTGTCCCGGGCCGGTGCCCCCGCGCTGGGCGTACGGATAGACACCTCCGAGTCCGGGGAGGTGCTGGCCCGCGCCAACGTCGTGATGGCCGGTTACTGGGATGATCCGCAAGCCAGCAGCGACGTGCTGGTGGACGGCTGGTTCCACACCGGCGACGGTGGATCGGTGGATGACGAGGGTTGCCTATCGATCATGGACCGGCGCAAGGATGTGATCATCACCGGCGGCGAGAACGTCTCCTCCATCGAGGTAGAGAACTGCGTGTTCAGTCACCCGGCGGTCGCCGAGGTCGCGGTGATCGGGGTGCCCTCCGAGCAGTGGGGTGAGACGATCAAGGCCCTGGTCGTGCTGGTCGAAGGGGAGCAGGTCACCCCCGACGAGATCATCAGATACTGCAAGGAACGGCTGGCCGGCTACAAAGCGCCGACATCGGTGGAGTTTCGTGCTGCGATACCCCGCACCGCAACCGGGAAGATCCAGAAGTTCAAGTTACGCGAGCAGTACTGGCAGGGGCAGCAGCGCCAGGTGAACTAGACGTCTCCCGCAGATCTTCGACCCTGAGCTCAACCCCCCGGTTCCCGAACCCAACAGCAGCGCTGTTCCAGGTCAGCCAACAGCTCCGGTGTTGGGTTCGGGAGGTCGAGACCACTCAAGTTCCGCCGCCGGCTCACTCCCGTGATCCACGGGACACTGCCTGACCCCGACGCAGCAGACCCCAGCTCGATGTCGCCGGCATCCCTTCGGATCGCGCTTAACACCGTCCACTCTGCTGCGCGATCGCGCGGTGTAACAGAGCGTGACATTGAACTACGTTACTGTAACTCCTGTGGTTGAAGTTATTCTTGTTATGTTTGAGGCCACTGGTGTCTATGGGGTCTAAGTGGCAAAGTGCATCCGCATGTCTGCTTGGCAAGACCGAGCGGACGCCAGGGAGGGCCGGCGCCTGCAGGGGGGAGCCGGGGGAGGAGTGGATGTGAACGTCCGGACTCGGCGTCGCTCCGCCGGCCGCGTCCTAGCCGCAGCCTCACTCACGGTGCTGGCGCTGGTGGGGCAACCCGCCATCGGGCAAGCCGTGCCGCCACCCCCGCCAAACCCCAGCGATGATGACCTCAGGTCCAGCCAGAATCGCGCCAACACCACCGCGAGCCGGGTGGGGCAACTGGCCAATCAGGTCGCCCAGGCCGACGCCGCTCTGCTGGACCTGCAGTCCGAGGTCGCACTCAAGCGCGAGCAGACCAACAAGGCATTGGTCGACCAGCAAGCCGCGGAGGCCGCCGCCGCCGCCGCGCTGACCGCGGCAGACAACGCCCGCGCGGAGGCCGACGCAGCAGCTGTCCAGATCACCGAGGCACATCGAGAGCTGGACCTGTTCGCGGCCGCAAGCTTCCGCCAGGGCAGCACGATTGGATCGATCTCGGCCTTCCTCGGCTCCAGCAGTCCCAAGGATCTGCTCGCCCGGGCCGAGTTGCTGGATGCGGTGGGAGGCTCTCAGCTCAACGCGGTGGAGAACATGCGGCGGGCCCGTATCGACGCGGCCAACAAGGATTCTCAGACTCGGGCTGCGTTGGCCGCTGCACAGGCCGCCCAGCAGGCCGCCGCCGATGCCACGACCGCGCTCAATACCGCCTACCGTGCCGCAGTCGACACCGAGGCAGCCAAATCCGCACAGGCCAATGCACTGCTGGAGCACAAGGCGGACCTGGAGCGCCAGCTCTATGAGGCGCAGAACGCCGTTGCCGGGCTGCGCGGTCAGCGCCAGCGCTACGACGAGTGGCGGGCAGCGCGGGATCGGGAACAGGCTGCTGCCGCCGCGGCAGCCGCAGCGGCGGCAGCAGCGGCTTCCGCTGCCGCCGAGAGAAACGAGGCTGCAGCTGGGGGCGCCACCCGAGTCGCGTCACGTGACGCGCAGACCGTGATCAACCGGGCGATGACGCAACTCGGCGTCCGCTACTCATGGGGTGGTGGAAACGCCAATGGACCCACCATCGGCATTCGCGACGGCGGCGTCGCCGACACCTTCGGCGACTACCGCAAGGTTGGCTTCGACTGCTCCGGCTTGATGATCTACGCGTTCTCTCGGGCGCTCGGTTACTCGTTGCCGCACTACAGTGGTTTTCAGTACAACTCCGGCCGCAAGGTGCCGCTCGCCCAGAAGCGTCCCGGCGACATGCTGTTCTGGGCCACCAACGGAAACATCCACCACGTGGCGATGTACATCGGCGGCGGCCAGATGATCGAGGCGCCCTACTCCGGAGGTGCGGTCCGCGTCACCTCGGTGCGCTACAGCGGGATCATGCCCAACGCAGTCCGTGTGCTCTGAGCTGATATCCCAGCTCACCTTCACAGCCGTCACACTGCACCAGCGGTTGGGTTTGCCTGGCGCGTGCCCGAACAGTGCCCCCAAAATCTCTGGTCAACCAGTCGGACCGGATGCGAGGAGGACCCGTGAGGGAAGCTGACAGCGGGGCGCCCTCGCCGGCGTCCGGCCCGTCCGGACCTTCTGGCCTGCTGGCGACCCCAGCCAGGGACGCGCAGCTGATCGAGCGGACGGTCTTCGAGATCCAACGCGTGATCGTGGGGCAGAACC
>DASQVB010000257.1:0-10107 GCA_035640975.1 Pseudonocardiaceae bacterium | reverse complement strand
GGGCCGGGCCGGAGTATCGGCTGGTGTGCGATCAGGTTGTGATCGGTGGCTGGGCAGCCACCAGCGGTCCGGCCTGCAACGCCTTTTGCTCAAAACACGTTGGCGCTTCCGACCGCGGCACCACGGACAAGTAATTCACTTTGTCAACAATGCCATGCTTTATGCCAATGTTCACCTCAGGCGTATCACTATCAGCAACCCTGACTCCAGCTGACAGTTACGTTGGTTTGGTAGCGCGGATGGCGAGTAGGGCGATGTCGTCTTTGGGTTGCTGGTTAGAAAAGTTTTGGACTGAGGCGCGGACGGTGGCGATAAGTTGCGCTGGAGAGAGGGGGTAGGTTGCGGACGCGGCGGTGATCAATCGGTGAGGACCGTATAGCCCTTCCGGGCCTCGGCGTTCGGTGACGCCGTCGGTGAAGGCGAGCAGCGTGTCGCCCGGGGCAAGGTGCAACCGGGTGGTGTAGAGCGTGACTTGATTCACCAGGCCGAGTGGCGTTCCAGATTGACCCACGAACTCGGCGGTGCCGTTGGCGCGGACCAGGAGGGGTGGTTCGTGACCGGCTAGAACCAGGTCCACGGTCAAGCCGGTGGGCTCCCCGGTGGTGGTCTTGCGTATGTGGGCCGCGGCCAGGGTGCAGTACTGCCGGTCGTCTCCTGTTTCGATCATGAGGTCGTTGAGTAGCTCGAGCGCGCGGGTCAGCGGGCGCCCATCGCGGATCAGAACCCGGAGCATGTCGCGGACTTGTCCGGCTCGGGCGGCCGCTTCGGCGCCTTTGCCGCAGACGTCGCCGATGGCGGCAAGCCAGAGGCCGGCGCGCGGGCTGAAGACGTCGTAGAAGTCACCGCCGACGTCGCTGCCGGTGCTGGCTGGGAGGTACTCGGCGGCGAACTCGGCGCTATCGGCGATGGGCAGCTCTCGGGGGAACAGAGCTCGTTGGAGAGCTTGGGAGGTCTGGATGTGTTGGGTGGCGCGTTGGGCGTTGTCGATGGCCAGAGCCGCGCGTTGAGCAATATCGCTGATGAGCGCGATGTCCTCAGGGGAGTGTGAGCGATCGCCGGGGCGACCGATGGTGAGTACTCCGATGGCGTGCCCGGCTGCGTGCAGCGGTAGCGCGATGGCGTCGGTGGGCCAGTTGATCCAGGTCGGTGGCATGGTCTGGGTCGCGAGCTTGCGCAGTTGGGTGCGCAGCCTGCGGGTTAGGTCGCTGCCTGCGGAAAGGGTTAGGGCGGATCGCAGTTCGGGGATGAGTTCCTCGTTGGCGTGGGTCAGCGCGGCCAACTCGAGCTCGTGCGGGGGTCCTATCAGGTGGACCGCGCACCATTGGCCTAGCCGGGGCACCAGGATTTGGGGGATCACCGTGGTGGTGAGTGCGACGTCGAGGGACTGGCCGAGCAGCTGGCTTGTGTCGGCGAGGTAGGCCAGCCAGTCACGGCGGCGCCGGTCGGCTTTGTGCAGGTAGTCGGATTCGACCGAGAGCGCGATTCGGAGGGCGGCGAGTTCGGCGAGTTCGGAAACGAGCTGGTCGGCCACGCCGTGAAGGCGCAGCCGGCCGCGAAGTGGCGCGGTGAGGGGCAATGGGATGTCGAGCGCCCGAGCCTGTGTTTGGTCGCCGTCGGTGTGATGCCCATCGTGAGCGATCTCGCGGGTTCCGCTGCCGTCGCCGTAGTCGATCTCGACGAGGGCCTCGTCGAGATCGAGAATTTCCCGCAGCCGCCGCGTTAGCTCGGTCACCACAGCACCGGCGTCAAGCTGCTGGGCGAGCACGGGTGGGATGCGCAGCAAGGTGCGGATCTTGTCGGCGTGGTCCAGCACGCGCGGTGAGATGTTGTGCACCGGCGCGACCGCTGACATTCGCGGCGCCCGAACCGCGCCAGGACTGTCGCGGTGGACGGTAAACCAGGTGGTGTTCGTGCCGTCGGCGTTGTGGCGGGTTCCCCAGCTGGTCGCCAGCCGTTGTACCAGCATCAGGCCCCGGCCGTGGTTGGGCGCTCGCCCGTACCGGGCCCTTGGTTGGGACAGGTGCTGTTCGAGGGGACTGGGCCCGTGGTCGCTGACACTGACGGTCACTGAATCGGGGTCGACCTGCAGCTCGACTTCGAAGTCGGTACCTGCGTGCAACAGCGCGTTGTCGCACAGCTCGCTAGCGAGAAGCAGCACGGTGTCGGCAAGCTCGTCGAGTTGGTCTAGACCGGCGCTGGTAAGGGTATGACGCAAGGCCCGGCGCGCCTGGCGCGGTGCGTCGGCGACGGGGGCAAAGCACATCCGCTGCCGCGACCGGGTGGTCATCGGCCCATTCTGCCCGTTGTGTGGTCCAAATGGCTGGCAGGTGAGCCACCGCCCGGGACGTCACTCATGATGGCACCGTAGGGCAGTCGAATAGTTGGAGGACCGGGACGATGACTGCGGTGAACACCGAAGCGCCAGTGAAGCGCACCAGGCGCCCGGGTGCCCCCGACGCGCTGCTGGCTGAGCTTTCCGAGGCGCTGCGGCGGGTGCGGCGCGGAGAGCTTGACGTGCGGCTGGCTCGGCGCGGTGGGCTGGCTGGTGAGGTGGTCGACCAGTTCAACGAACTCGTCGCGCTGCAGGAGCGCCGCAACCGTGACTTGTTACGGATTAGCCGGGTGGTCGGCCGTGAGGGCCGCATGCTCGAGCGGCTGGATGAGGAGTCCTACGACGGCGCATTGGCCGAGTCGGCGCACGCGCTTAACGGTCTTATCGACGACCTTGCTCAGCCCACGGCGGAGATCGCCCGAGTGTTGGTGGCGGTAGCCGAGGGCGACCTGTCCCAGCACATGGCCCTGGAAATCGAAGGGCGGCCGCTGCGCGGGGAGTTTTTGCGTATTGGTCGCACCGTCAACACCATGGTCGACCAGCTGTCCAGCTTTGCTGATGAGGTCACCCGGGTCGCCCGCGAGGTGGGCACCGAGGGCAAGCTGGGTGGGCAAGCCGACGTCCGCGGCGTGGCCGGGACGTGGCGGGCGCTGACCGACTCGGTCAACACCATGGCCAGCAACCTCACCAACCAGGTCCGCTCGATCTCCTCTGCGGCCACCGCGATCGCCCACGGTGACCTGTCGCACAGGATCACCGTCAGCGCCCGAGGTGAAGTCGCCGAGCTGGCTGACACGATCAACTCGCTGACCGACACCCTGCGGTTGTTCGCTGATGAGGTGACCCGGGTCGCCCGCGAGGTGGGCACCGAAGGTCGACTCGGCGGCCAAGCTGAGGTACCCAACGTGGCGGGCACGTGGAAGGACCTGACCGAAGCGGTGAACCTGATGGCCGCCAACCTCACTGCCCAGGTCCGGGGGATCGCCCAGGTCGCGACGGCGGTCGCTCGTGGTGACCTGTCTCAGAAGATCGCGGTGGATGCCCGTGGGGAAATCTTGGAGCTCAAGTCGACGGTCAACACCATGGTTGATCAGCTGTCCAGCTTTGCTGATGAGGTCACCCGGGTGGCCCGCGAGGTGGGCACCGAGGGCAAACTCGGCGGCCAGGCCCAGGTCCAAGACGTCTCCGGTACATGGCGGGATTTGACCGAGAGCGTCAACCAGCTGGCCGGCAACCTCACTGCCCAGGTTCGCAACATCGCTCAGGTCACCACGGCGGTCGCCACCGGCGACCTGTCCCAGAAGATCGCGGTGGATGCCCGTGGGGAAATCTTGGAGCTCAAATCGACCGTCAACACCATGGTCGATCAGCTGTCCAGCTTCGCTGATGAGGTCACCCGGGTCGCCCGCGAGGTGGGCACCGAGGGCAAACTCGGCGGCCAGGCCCAGGTCCGGGGCGTGGCCGGTACGTGGCGGGATCTCACTGACAACGTCAACTACATGGCGTCCAACCTGACCGGCCAGGTCCGCAACATCGCTCAGGTCACCACGGCGGTGGCCAAGGGTGACCTGTCCCAGAAGATCACGGTGGATGCCCGTGGGGAAATCTTGGAGCTCAAGTCGACGATCAACACCATGGTTGATCAGCTGTCCCGCTTCGCTGATGAGGTCACCCGGGTCGCCCGCGAGGTGGGCACCGAGGGCAAACTCGGCGGCCAGGCCCAAGTGAAAGGGGTCGCGGGCACGTGGCGGGATTTGACCGAGAGCGTCAACCAGCTGGCCGGCAACCTCACCGACCAGGTCCGCAACATCGCTCAGGTCACCACGGCGGTCGCCAGGGGTGACCTGTCCCAGAAGATCACGGTGGATGCACGTGGGGAAATCTTGGAGCTCAAGTCGACGGTCAACACCATGGTCGATCAGCTCTCCCGCTTTGCTGATGAGGTCACCCGGGTGGCCCGCGAGGTGGGCACCGAGGGCAAACTCGGCGGCCAGGCCCAGGTCGAAGGCGTCTCCGGTACGTGGCGGGATTTGACCGAGAGCGTCAACCAGCTCGCGTCCACACTCACCATCCAGCTGAGGGCCATTTCGACGGTGTCGACCGCGGTAGCCAGCGGTGACCTGACCCAGCAAATCAGCGTGGCGGCCCGCGGCGAGGTCGCCGACCTTAAAGACACCATCAACCAAATGATCGCGAACTTGCGCGAAACCACCAAGGAGAACTCTGAGCAGGGCTGGCTGGACTCCAACCTCGCTCGCATCGGCGGGTTGCTGCAGGGTCAGCGAGACCTCGAAGAAGTCGCACAGATGATCATGAATGAGGTGGCGCCACTTGTGAATGCGCAAGTCGGCACATTTTTCCTCGCCAAGGAGCCAGGGGTGGACGAGCTCGTGGCGCAACCGGTGGAGTGGCGGCTCTGCGGAGCTTACGCACTCGAGGATGACGGTGCGCAACCCACTTTCCGAGCTGGTCAAGGTCTGGTGGGTCAAGCCGCCCAAAGCAAGCAAGTCCTGCTCGTCGACAGCATCCCGCAGGCGTACCTGCCGATCCGGTTCGGCATTACCACGACCTCGCCCAGCGCCGTGGTGGTGCTGCCGGTGCTGTTCGAGGGTGAGTCGCTGGGCGTGATCGAACTCGGCTCGATTCGTTCGTTTTCCCCGCTGCATCTGACGTTCCTCGAACGGCTGGTCGCGACGATCGGAGTCGCCATCAAGACGATCCAGGCCAACCGGCGTACTGAGGAGCTGCTGAACCAGTCCCAGGGCCTGGCCCGGGAACTGCAGGAGCAATCAGCCGAGCTGCAACGCACCAACGCCGAGTTGGAGGAGAAGGCCAAGCTGCTGTCCGCGCAGCACCGTAACATCGAGATCAAAAACGCCGAGATAGACGCCGCCCGGCGCGGGGTCGAGGAGAAGGCACAGCAACTCGCCCGGGCCAGCCGCTACAAATCGGAGTTCCTGGCCAACATGAGCCATGAGTTGCGCACGCCGCTCAACTCGCTGTTGCTGTTGGCGCGGTTGCTGGCCGAAGACCCCGAGCACAACCTCACCGACAAGCAGCGCCAGTTTGCCACGACCATCCACAACTCCGGTTCGGATCTCCTTTTGCTCATCGACGACATCCTCGATCTGTCCAAAATTGAGGCTGGCCGAGTCGATGTCGAGGCCGGGCCGGTCGATCTTGCCGAGATCCGCGACTACGTGCTCGCGGCGTTCGCTCCGCAGGCCGAGGAAAAAAGCCTCGAGCTGCAGGTCGACCTGGCTCCCGATCTACCGGCAACGATGATCACTGACCCTCAGCGGCTGCAGCAAATCCTGCGAAACCTGCTATCTAACGCGGTGAAGTTCACCGCATCCGGCGGCAACGTCCGGCTACGGATCGAGCCCGCGGCACCCACCGCGGTACACGGCATCGAAACATTAGACACCGCACGGGCTGTGGTTGCCTTCGTTGTCAGCGACACCGGCATCGGGATCAGCGCAGAAAAACTCGAGATGATCTTTGAGGCTTTTCAGCAAGCAGATGGCACGACCAGCCGCAAGTACGGAGGCACCGGGCTGGGCCTGTCGATCAGCAAGGAATTGACCCGCATGCTCGGTGGTGCTATCCGAGTGTCCTCCCAGCCCGGGGTCGGCTCGGAGTTCACCTTGCTGCTGCCCGATGAGATACCTGCCGAGCAGCTCGACGAGCTACCCGCCGCGCTGGCCCAGGCCCCGTCGCCGCTGCGGGCGGGCACGACGACATCCGATTTGGCGCCGATCCTGGCCCCCACGCTCACCGACCGGGACAACGAACGACCCAGTCCCCAACTCAGCGGGGTCACGGTGCTGATCATCGACGACGATGTGCGTAACGTGTTCGCTCTCACCAGCGCGCTGGAGCTACACGGCCTGAGGGTGCTCTACGCCGATAACGGCAATGACGGAATTGATCTGCTCACCA
Source organism: Pseudonocardiaceae bacterium (assembly GCA_035640975.1). Taxonomy (GTDB): domain Bacteria; phylum Actinomycetota; class Actinomycetes; order Mycobacteriales; family Pseudonocardiaceae. Next base: position 3,833 of record DASQVB010000257.1, on the reverse strand, counting down.
AAAACCCCGCCGTCGACATCGTGCTCATGGACTCGATGATGCCCGACCTCGACGGCAACGAGACCACCCGCAGGATCCGGGCTCTTCCCCATGGACGCGACCTGCCGGTGGTGTTCCTCAGCGCCAAGGCAATGCCCGGTGATCGCGAGTCGAGCCTGTCCGCGGGAGCGTCGGACTACCTCACCAAGCCGGTGGACAAAGACCGGCTGCTAGCCGTGATGGCCTCCTGGGTAGCACAAAGCCGCTCCAAGGCGGCCGGCACCTCGTGACATGACCCCGATGCGTCTGGCCAAGGTCCTTGCCGTGGACGACCGCAAGGAAAACCTCTTCGCGCTCGAGGCCATCCTGCAGGGTCTCCCGATCGAAGTCGACGCGGTAACCAGCGGCGAGGACGCCCTCAAACGACTACTCACCAATAACTACGCCGTTATCCTGCTCGACGCCCAAATGCCCGGAATGGACGGCTTCGAGACCGCCGAACGGATCAAAAGCCGAGAACGGACCCGGCACATCCCCATTCTGTTTCTCACCGCGGTAGACTACGACGCTCACCTCGCCTTCCGCGGCTACCAAGCCGGAGCCGTAGACTACATCACCAAACCGTTCGACCCCTGGATACTACGATCAAAAATTAATGTCTTCGTCGACCTCTGGCGCCTACATGAAGAATTGGTGGACCAAGCCACCCAGCATGCCAGCCTCCACAGCGCAGTCAACGACGTCCTCACCCTGATCAACAAACATGGCGACAGCGATCTCACGGATCTTCTCCGCCGTATCCGTGAACGCCTCGAAGCCCCCTAAGGCTTAGCTTGCGATTAAATCTTGATTTCATCCTTAGGCGGCTTTTTGACCGCCGGTTAGCGGGTTCGTGCTGGGCGGGAGATTCCCTTGGAGTATCGTAAACTTGGTGTGGCGTCGGATTGCTGGAATGATTTACGGGTTGATCTGGTGTGGGAAGAGGTTGGGTTCGTGGGCAGCGTGGCACCGTCGTGAGCCACCGCGTAGAGAAGTCCACTAGCGTTCTGGGCTGCGCTGCAGGAGGTGTTCCCCTGATACTCGCGCAGCGTAGTCGGTTCCACAAAACGCTATCAAAATCCGCGCATCCGGGCGCGAAGAAGCCCTCGCCGGGATCTAGCGTCACCTAACGATCTTCGGTCTCTGGGAGGCGGGCGTGGGTGGCGTAGGCGTCGACGTGGCGGATGGCGGCGATGTGGTCTTTGACGTTGCCGGGATCCCATCGCAGCTCGCCGCTGCTGGCGTGTCCGCGGTGCGAGGTGTCCGAGGCGGCCAGTGGCAGGTTCCCCAACGCCCACGGCGACTGACCGTTTGGGCAGCTTGTCGCCCACTGTTTCGAGTTCGCACTGTCATAGACGCCGTCGGTACCGACCTCGAAGCGGTCCGAGGCTGCGGTGAGGTATTTCGGTCCCCGCCAGCCTGTCCAGGCCATCCCCCTCACCAAGAAGAACATGGTCACGAAGGCGACAAGATGCCAGTGACTGCGTGGATGTCACGCCACAGCAGGCGCTTGCCTCGCAGGTCGAAGCGGGGCAGCAGAACACCGCGCAGACCTCGCCGCTGGCCTCGCGGCCACCACAGATAGACGCCGTGACCAGCAGAACGATTGACCAGCTGCGACGATTTCGATGAACCGGTCACCATACGTTTCGTCGCCCAGCCAGCTGGCGGTCATCAGCGACCCGTGCAACGCTTTGGAGGTCTTCACGATGTCCTTGGCGTTGTCTCGGTGGCCGAGCACCTCGCCGTTGTAGGGATTGACGTAAACCGACAGCTCCTTGGCGTCTGCGCTGGTCAGGTCGAACTGGGTCGAGCGCGTGGGCTGCGACGGTGTCAAGATGGCCGTCACCGTGGCCCCGGGTAGGCCCGGGTGACCACCTCGCGTTGCTGCTGTAGGAAACGGTCCGCTCGACGGGGTCACGGTTTGCAGTTGCCCATACATCAGCCCGTAGATTGGGGCTTGAACAGGTAGACGATCCCGCTTAGCGACCAAAGATCGTTAGGCAGCAATACGATCACCGGGATCGCGAACAACCGACATAGAAATGCCAGCGCCACACGGCGCGGTACAGCCTTCGCGGCCGCAGTCCGTCCTTGCTGTCGTCGGTGGCATCCGCCGAAGGCCCAGACGCTCCGATGATGGTGGACACGGGCAACCTCCACAGTGACCGGTGATCAGGACGTCCAAGGTGTCAAGGCATAAGTCGTCCACATTCCACGCAAGGTTCCAAATGGTTGATAGGGCTCTCATCTCGCGCAGCGGTGTCCACACATCGACTACAGACGGGTCCAAACATGCGCCGTTCTGATCAACACTGCGATCACCCACCAAGGCCGATGAGAATTCACTGACGTGCAATAGCAGGATGTACTAAGGGGCTTCCGCGATCGCCGGGACGACAAGATTGGAACCTGCGACCCCTTGACCCAGAAGCACGCATTCCACTCTCCCTCTCCTGATCTGTGGCGCAGCTTGGTTTCCCACGGTGCTGCTGGTGCTGATGACGAAGGCCTTCTGTGCCGTAGTCGTATCCGGCGTCTCGCCGCTACTTGTCGGGTCGTTCGGGATCTGGTCTCATTCTTCGAGTCGGTCCGAGGATGTTCGTGGTCGTGCGTGGCCGTTGACGTAGCGAGGAGGTAGTTGGGTGCTCGCTTGGCGCCCGTGGTGGGGCGTTGGTGGCTTGGGTGATCGTGAATGTACGCGCCGTCGGTGATCTGTTAGGTGGGGATGATGGCGATGCCCGTGAACCCCCGGTAGCCAGTTCGTCGCGGTAGTCGGTGAGGGTCGGTGCGCCGGTGATACAACCGATGCGGCTGCCGCGTTCGGCGTGCTGCCAGAGGTGAAGGGCCTTTGACGATGACATCGGAGACACCGAGGCGCATGGGCGAGCACGTGCGAGCTTTGACGAATACGGTTGGCTTCCAACCCAAGCCCCGAACGACTTACTTACGCGCTCACGCGCGAGCGCGATAAGCCCTTGAGCTGCTCGAACCGTCTGATCACCCAGAGTCAAATAAGCCATGTCGCCCGGAATGTGCGTTAGGCTCCCATTATGTCGACGCCGGATGAACAGAGAACCATGTCAGACGTCGATGACTCCCAATTGCGTCGGATCGAGTCGGTGACCGACGCGGCACTGGCCCACCTCGACGTCGAGGACCTGTTGGGCGAGCTGCTCGATCGGGTACGAGAGCTCCTTGCGGTTGACACCGCCGCGGTGTTGCTGCTCGATTCCTCTGGCCAGCAGCTTGTGGTGACCGCTGCCAGGGGGATCGAAGCGGCGGTCCGCCAGGGTGTGCATGTTCCGGTGGGGAAGGGTTTCGCCGGTCGCATCGCGGCAGAGAAGCAACCCGTGATCATCGAAAAGGTTGATCACACCAACGTGCTCAATCCGATCCTTCGCGAGCGCGGACTTTACTCCCTGCTCGGCGTGCCGCTGCTGATCAGCGGGACGGTCACCGGTGTCCTACACGTCGGTACCCTCACCCCCCGCCGGTTCACCGACAACGACGTCAAACTCCTTCAGATCGTGGCCGATCGGGTCGCATTCGCCACCCAATCCCGGCGCGCCGAGGTCGAACGAACTGCGGCGGCGGTGTTGCAGCGCAGCTTGTTGCCCGCTCAACTGCCAGTGGTGCCCGGCCTTGAGTTGGCCGCCCGCTACGTTCCCGCGGAGAGTGGCGGGGTCGGCGGCGACTGGTATGACGTGTTTACCCTTCCGTCTGGCTGGTTGTGCCTCGTGATCGGAGATGTGGTGGGGCGCGGCCTTGGCGCTGCCGATGTGATGGGCCGGCTGCGCAGCGCGCTGCGCGCC
>DASQVB010000256.1:0-5629 GCA_035640975.1 Pseudonocardiaceae bacterium | reverse complement strand
GGCGCGCAGCGCGCTGCGCAGCCGGCCCATCACATCGGCAGCGCCAAGGCCGCGCCCCACCACATCTCCGATCACGAGGCACAACCAGCCAGACGGAAGGGTAAACACGTCATACCAGTCGCCGCCGACCCCGCCACTCTCGGCCGAGACGTAGCGGGCGGCCAACTCAAGGCCCGGCACCACTGGCAGCCGCGCTGGCAACAAGCTGCGCTGAAGCACCAACGCAGCCGTCCGTTCGACCTCGGCGCGTCGGGATTGGGTAGCGAAAGCGACCCGGTCGGCCACGATCTGCAGCAGTCTGACGTCGTCGTCGGTGAACCGGCGGGGGGTGAGGGTACCGACGTGCAAAACTCCGGTGACCTTCCCGCTGATCAACAGCGGTACGCCGAGCAGGGAGTAGAGCCCGCGCTCCCGAAGGATTGGATTGAGCACGTTGGTGTGATCGACTCGCTCAATGATCACCGGCTGCTTCTCTGCCGCGATGCGACCGGCGAAAAAACCCTTTCCCACCGGGACCCGGACACCCTGACGGACCGCCGCTTCGATCCCCCTGGCAGCGGTAACCACAAGCTGCTGGCCGGAGGAATCGAGCAGCAACACGGCGGCGGTGTCAACCTGAAGCAGCTCTCGCACTCGATCAAGTAGCTCCCCCAGCAGGTCCTCGACGCCGAGGTGGGCCAGTGCCGAGTCGGTTACCGACTCGATCCGACGCAATTGGGAGTCATCGACGTCCGACATAATTTTCTACTGTTCACCCGGGGTCGACATGATCGGAGCATAACGCACGTTTCGGGCCACGCCACTTAGTTCGACCCAGGGTGATCAGACGGTTTCGAACAGCTCAAGGGGCTTCTTCTCGCTCGCGTGTAAGCGCGCAACTAAGTCGTTCGGGCTGGGGTTGGAAGCCCACCGTGTTCGCCAACGCCTCGCACGTGCTCCCCCCATGGGCGCCTCGGTATCTCCGACGTCACCCCCGATGACCATCTCCCCGGCAGCACGCCGAACGGCAGCCGCATCGGTCGAATCACCAGCGCACTGACCATCACCGACTACCGCGACGAACTGGCTACCAGGGGTTCACGGGTATAGCCATCACTCCCACATACCAGGTCAGCGACGGCGTGCACGTTCACGATCATCCAAGCCACCAACGCCCTACCTCGGGCGTGCCGAGCGAGCCTCCAACTACATCCATCGCTACGTCAACGGCCACGGACGACCATGAACATCCTCGGGCCCGAATCGAAGAATAAGACCAGATCCGGACGACCGGCAAGTAGCGGCGAGTCACCGGATACGACTACGGAACAGAATGCCTTCGTCGGCGTCCCCTACACGGCCGAAAACGTCGTGTCCGCCGAGTCGCGGGCGCGATGATTCGAATGGGGCGGGAGCTGCATGAGTCGGTGCAGGATGCACAAGCCCCCGGGGGTACCGGGCCAACGCTGGGCCAGCGCGTCGGGTCCGGCGCGGCGGATCACGGAGCGCAGTGCGAACGCGATGACGATTGCGTCGTCGGCGTAGCCCAGGATTGGGATGAAATCCGGGATTAGGTCGATCGGCAGCGCCAGATAGCCCAACAAGAGCACCAGCCGGACCCGAACTCCACGCGGCAGTCCCGGGTCTGCCGCGAGGCGACGCAGCAACCGGATCAGGTCGGGTAGTAGGCGTAAGGAATCGCGCAGCCCGGCCTGCTCTGGCCTGGTTCGCCAGAGCACCACCAGCAACACCAACCAAAGCAGCAAAAGCCCGGCCAGGACCCCACCCAGGACCTCCCACCACACGTTCAGTTCGCTCCCATCACCTCGCCACGTGGGTGTCAGACCCGCTGCGAGACGCCGCCCAGCAAGCTTGCCAGGCTTCCGCGGCGCTTATGCGGTGAGTGCCTGGGCCAAGGCAGTCCACAGTAGGCGGCACCCAGGCCGGCCAGGACGCTGGCGGTGGCGTTGACGGCCGCATAGAAGCGGGCCTGCTCCATCCCCTCGATCAATCCCAGCGCAGCAGCGGGCGCCCCCAAAGTGGAAGTCACGAAGCTGGCTATCAACGATGTCGGTATCTCATGCCCGACGTCAGCCAGTAAGCTCGCCGAGCCGATCCCGCCAACACCGGGCGTCAGCCACGGCCGAACAACCGTACTCGACCCCGAGGTTTCCCGGCAACACGGGCGACGGGCTGCGGATGGCGCGTCGACCAACTTCGCCGAGGCCCTTGTCTTCGGTAAGATCGCGGGCCATACCGCCGCCAGTTGGCCAGTGCTCAGGTACCCAACTGTTTTGTGCTTCTGACTCCGATTCGACCTGTTTGGCCAGCGGGACCCTGCAGGTGGCGGCATCGTGACACACCCGCAGTTTGTGCCCTGCTGACTCCAACTACAGAGCACGAGGCAAGTGATGACCTCTCCCGGCAACGGCGGCCAGACCGATGGTGACCAGGTCAAGGTGGGTGCTACCCAATCGGATACGACACCGGCGGCGATCGAACGATTCCATGAGATTTTGGGGGAGCAGGACACCGCGCAAGCCACACAACGGTTGCTGATGCGCGAGCAGTGTGCCGCTGGTCTGCATACTGACGGGCAGCCCCTGACTCAGATCTTGCGTCCGCGGCTGATCAGCGGCGCCGACCACGCGCGGGTGTGCTCAGTGGGCTCAGTATTGGCCGGAGCGCTTCAGCGACTGGTTGGGTATGCCTTACACGAAGGCGAACTGGGCGAGCACGTACGTCAGGTCTTGGCCCTGACCCCGGCGGAAACGGCCCTGGTCGCGATGTCCCCGGATGCGGACGGGCACAGCCCCCACTCCAGACTCGACGGCTTCCTCACCGCCGACCGGTTGGCCTTCGTGGAATTTAATCCCGACTCCCCGGTAGGCCCACTCACTCAAGAAGCACTCGCCGAAATCTTTGCTGACACCCCAGCGATGCAAGCCTTCACCGGTGACTATCGCGTGCAGGCCACCCCGGCTCGCCAGCGAATCGTGGAGAACCTTATCCACGCCTGGACTACCGGTGCCATGCCTGGGGACGGCCCGCAGGTCGCCATCGTGGAGTGCGGGGAGTCGAAGTTCAGCTGGGAGTTCACCATGCTGCAGGCTGAGTTGCACCGCCAAGGGGTGCCTGCGGTGATGTGCTCCACTGACGACCTGCGCTACGACTCCGGGCAGCGCCGCCTTTATACCCATGACGCCCACGGGCATCGGCACCCGATCACCGTCGTTCACCGGCGCGCAGTCCTCAGCGACCTGCTATCCTACTACGGCCCCGCCTTCATCGACCACCCCCTGGCTCAAGCCTGGTCCGCCCGCGCCTGCGTCATGGTGAACTCTTTCACCAGCCAGCTGGCAACCAAGAAATCTGCCTTGACGTTGTTCGCTGATCCCCACACCAGTGCCATGCTCTCGCCGCAGGAAGCGACTGCCGCCCAGCAGCATCTGCCTTGGACCCGATTGGTGCGCCCGGGACCCAGCACTTACCACGGGCAAGAGATCGACCTGCCGGCCTTCGCCCGCGCCTACCGCGAACGCCTCGTTCTTAAACCCAACGACGCCTACGGCGGCGAGGGCATCGTGTGCGGCTGGGAGACCGCCAACGACGATTGGCAACAGGCACTAACCCGTGCGATGAGCGACCCCCACGTCATCCAAGAACGCACCACCATCCCCGAAGCCCTCTACCCGAATTGGGAAGACGGTAGCCTGCGCATCGAGGCCTATCACGAAAGCACCGACCCATTCCTGTTCGCCTCCACCGCATACGGTTGCATCTGCCGGCTATCACCGAGCGCTCTCCTCAACGTCAGCGCCGGTGCAACTTGCGTCCCGGTCTTCCAGGTAGCACCCCGAGCCTGAGCGCATGTTGTATTGGTGTTGATCAGCGCAGCGACTCCGGGGCAGGCTTGCGGGCAGAAGCCGATGAAGGCGGTGAAGCCACGAGTTCCGCCGCTGTGAAACATCAGATCACCGTAGCGCGATCGGCGGTGATTCCATACCAGGCAGATGCGGTCTCTGCCTTTGGCAGCTACCCGCGGATCTGGGCGGCGCGCAAGGCGGCTGTGTCTCGTGAATGACCGGTCCGCATGCTCGGCTCGTGAGGAACCTCAGCGTGGGGTTCGTGGCTAGGGCCGGTTCTGGACGATCGTGTCCCGAGAGTGCGGCCCAGGCCAGACGGCGCCGGTTGACCTGGCGATTGCAGCTCGAACAACGTCGACAAGCACATCTCGGGTCATTCCGCCGGCGCCCTCGAGCCCGGCCTTGAGCTTGAATCGCTTCTCTGGGTCGGGTTCGTTCACCGCACCTTCGATGAGCACCGCCAGCATCCGGTCGGTCAGGAGTTCGGCGTTGTCCGGCAATGCACCGGCGACTCGCAGCGCGCGTTCGGTGACGTCTTTGACCACGGGTGGCTCTGTCCTGGCGGTTCCGCCTATCCCGCCACCGTTTACGGTCACGAGGTAGGTGTGGGTGCTCAAGCGGCGCAACGACTCGCGCACGCTGTCGTATTGCTCCTCGGGGAAGACCCGCAGCGCCTCACCGACCTCGATGCTGTGTCCGTGGCGCTGGAACCGCTCGATCACCCAGTGCAGCACCTCGAAGTCGTCAGACCGTAACTCGTTCACGCGGTCACCTCCCAGGTCCGCCCACATAATGACGATCTACGAGTGGAGGGCGAACCGGCGGAGAAGCCGCCTCCGCCGGTCCCCCGCCTTACTAACCCAGCTGTCCGCGGATCGCTCCGTTGGGGAACTCAGTTGAGTGGACGTCGAGATAGAAGTTGGACGGGTCGTGGATGACGCCCTGGATCTTGTCTCGTGGGCTCATCCCGTGGCTGCTGTCTACATGCACGCAGCCGGAGACCGTGTTTCTGGCTCCGGCGAAGTGCTTGTCGTTGAAGAAATCGATCCGAGGTGGGCCCTCCTGCCCAGGGGGCGCGGCGTGGAGATGAAAGGCGGTCACCGCTCCGTCGAGTTTGTTCCAGGTGAGAGCAAAGCAGGCTGTCTCATGTTCTGGGTCGAGGTCGAGCCGGGCGAGGCCCTGCCCATGGGAGTCGCCGCCGCCAGCAATGTGACTTCCGGTCAACTGGACGGAGAAGTAACCATAGCCTGGTGGAGCCGCCTCGTCCGCCGCTGCCGGAGTGGGCACGGTGAGGATGAGGATCGGCAAGATGAATGCCAGGCACGCTCCGACGCGTCCTATTCGTCGGGTGCCTTCGCGGTGCGGCATGTTGGTGTCTTCCTTCCTTCTCTAGCCCCGCTTGCACGCTCGATCACTTCAAACCACACAGAAGACCGCGCCTCTCAAGATCTCGGCAGCATAAGGTGAGATCGTCGAATTTGCTTTGTGTTCTGGCGACCGCCACGCCGAGGTTCACAGAATAGAAATGAGATCGTGTAGAAGAAGTCGAGAACCCTTTAGCCTGACCCGCTCCAGCGCGAATGAGCTATGTCAACTGTCTCTGCTGGCGCTGTGTGTAGATCACACCAGTACTGCCGTAACACTTCCTGGCCCTGCCACTCCATTAAAGGGGGGATGTGGACATGTCGTTACTTTGGGTAACAGCAGTATCACCTGACTGGACTAGCGAGCCACCGAGAATCCCACGGTCGTTGCGTGTGGCGTTCAGCTCTCGGGCGTGGCGG
>DASQVB010000255.1:0-6425 GCA_035640975.1 Pseudonocardiaceae bacterium | reverse complement strand
CAAGGAGAAAGCCGGCCCGATGGTCGAGCAAGCCATCAACAAGGTCGGCCCGTACGCCGAGAAGCTCGGCCCGATTGTCGAGCAGGCCAGGGACAAGGCCGCTCCCTACGTCGAGAAGGCCGTTCCCTTCGCCGTCAAGGGGGTAGAGGCCGCAGTCGCCACTGTCGACAAGGCCACCGGCGGGCGCTACCACGACCGGATCGGAAACATGAGCCAGGTGGTCGAGGATGCGCTGAACCGAAACGGCAGAGTGGACGGCAAGCCCTGACTATCACTCCACCGCGGCGGGCCTGCAACGGCGCCCCGTTCGGGCCCGCCGCGTGGGTGACTACTCAGTCCGTAGCCGGCCAGGAGAGCTCATCGATCACCCGTCCGACCAGCGGGGTGAGGGTGGCCATCCCGTCGCGGACCGCCGCGCGTGATGGCGCCAGGTTGACTACCAGGGTGCTGCCTGACACCCCAGCCATCCCGCGAGAGAGGCCCGCGTCCACGGCGCCGGCGGCGAGCCCGGAGGCGCGGATGGCCTCAGCGATACCCGGAACCGGCCGGTCGAGCACACCCGCCGTGGCGTCCGGGGTGACGTCCCGTGGAGACACCCCGGTGCCACCGACAGTGACCACCAAGTCCACACCGCCGATCACGGCGGTGTTCAGAGCGTTACGAATGTCCACCGATTCGCCAGCCACGGCCACCGAACCGTCGACGACGAAGCCGGCCTCTTCAAGCAGCTCTGTGACCAGCGGACCAGTGGCGTCTTCATGCTCACCGTGCGCCACTCGGTCGTCGACGATCACGACGAGAGCCCGGCCCAAGTTGCGCACGCTGTGTTCCATGACGAGCACCGTAGCCGGGCGCCATCCGAGCCGAGAACCAGGTCCGTCGCTGCCGATCAGCGGGCTTCGACCTGCTGGCTGCCAAGAGTGACCTGGACCTGCCGGATAGCTCCCGCCGCGTTCTTGACGGTGATGTCGACTTGGGAACCCGGGCCATGCGAGCGGATCGCCGCGACCAGCGCATCGCCGCTGCCGATCACCCGATCGTTCACTTTGGTGATCAGCTCGCCGGGCTGGATCCCGGCGGCGGCGGCGGCACCGCCAGGCACGACCTGCTGGATCACCGCCGCACCGTCCTCCGGCCGTCCGGCGGGGACGCTGACTCCGAGGATAGCCTGGGTAGCCTGACCGGTGCGGGCGAGCTCGTTGGCGATTCGCCTGGCCTGGTCGATCGGGATCGCGAAGCCCAGCCCGATCGAGCCGGCCTGCCCGTTACCGACGCCGAGTGAGGCGATGGCGGTGTTGATGCCGATCACGCGACCCTGCATGTCGGTCAGCGGTCCACCGGAGTTGCCGGGGTTGATCGCGGCGTCGGTCTGAATCGCGTCGAGCACAGTGTCCTGACCGCTGCCCTCGCCACCGGCCCGCACCGGCCGGTCAAGCGCGCTGACGATGCCGCTGGTCACGGTGCCGGACAGGCCCAATGGCGAGCCGATTGCCACCACTTCCTGACCGACCCGGACGTCGCGGGAGCTTCCCAACTGAGCCGGGATCAGTCCGTCGAGGCCCTGTGCCCGCACCACCGCAACGTCGAATGAGGGCGCCCGCCCGACGATCTCGACCGGCGCCGAGCGGCCATCCTGCAAGACGGCGACGAGCTGGCCACCGGCCACGGCCGGCGCCACGACATGGTTGTTGGTGAGGATCAGGCCGTCGGTGCTGAGCACGATGCCGCTACCGTCGCCGTCGACTTGAGGACCGCGAATCCGAAGCTGGACCACGCTGGGTGTCACCTTCTGCGCCACCTGCTCGACCGACCCGCCCGGCAGGTTCGCGGCCGGCAAGGCTCCCACCGTGGGCTGATCCAGTGCGTTGACCACACCGGATCCGGTGCCGGCCAGCTGGTAACCGACGACGCCTCCAACGCCTCCGGCAGCCAGCCCCACCATCAACGCCAGCACCACGGCGCCCTTGACCAGTCCGCCGCGGGGGGGATCGGAAGGATCTGGCGGCAGCATGCCGATCGGGGTGGTGGGCGGTGCCATACCGCCGGGCTGGGCGGCCCAGGCCTGCGTGGGAGTGCTGTCATAGGGCGGCGGAGCGCCGTAGGGCCTGCTCCAACCCGACGCCGAGCGCTGCCCCGGCTGCCAGGACGGTCCCGGTTGACCGGGCCCTGGCCAGGAGGGATCGGGGGGGTCACCAGGCCGCGCCGATCGCGGCGTCTCGTCGGTCATGTCTCTAGGGTGGACTGGTTTTCTGAGATGTCCATGTGAGGCCCCTGGGGGTGTTATGTGGATGGTCGGCCGGGCAGTTCGAGGGTCATCAGTGCACCACCCGTCGGGCTTCGGCCAGCCCGCACCTTACCGCCGTGGCGGGCGGCGACCTGCGCCACGATGGCCAATCCCAGTCCCGACCCGGGCAGGGTGCGGGCGGCCGGCGAACGGTAGAACCGCTCGAAGATGTAGGGAAGATCCGCCTCGGCGATGCCCGGCCCGGCGTCGGCCACGTTCAGCGCCGCCATGCCCTGGTCCGTTGGCGCCAGCCGGACGGTCACCGTCGCGTCGCTGGGACTCCACTTGGCAGCGTTGTCGAGCAGATTGAGTACGGCGCGCTCCAACGCGTTGGCGTCACCGAGCATGCTCCACGGCATGAGGTCGACGTCGAAACGCAGATCCGGCGCCCGGCGTCTCGCCCTGGCCAGCGCCCGCTCCACCACCTCCGGCAGCTCCAACGGCTCGTGCACCACCTGGGGGGCGTCCTCGCGGGCCAGCTCGACGATGTCCCCAACCAGCGTCGACAACTCCTCCACCTGAGCACGTACGTCGTCAGAGATCTCTTTGCGGTCCTGTTCGGACAGTGAAGGGGCGTCGGGGCGGTCGGAGGCAGCCAGCAGCTCCAGGTTGGTGCGCAACGAGGTCAGTGGGGTGCGCAGTTCGTGCCCGGCATCAGCGACCAGCCTGCGCTGGCGTTCCTGGGACTCCGCCAGTGCGCCGAGCATGCTGTTGAAGCTGGCGGTGAGCCGGGCGAGCTCATCGTCGCCGGAGATGGCAATCGGTTTCAGGTCGCCGGTACGGGCGACCCGCTCGGTCGCTTCGGTCAGCCGCTGAACCGGCCGCAGCCCACCCTGAGCCACCGCCGTGCCCGCGGCCGCCGCCAGCAGCACGCCAGCTCCCCCGACCAGGATGAAGACCAAACCGAGCCGGGACAGCGTGTCCCGCGTGGTGTCCAACCCTTGAGCCACGATCAGGGCGGCGCCCGGACCTGCCGGCACGGCGGCGACCCGCAAATCGCGCGCCTGGTCGGTACGCAGCGATCGGGGCTGCTCCCCCCGCGCCACAGCGAGCTCATCGGGACCCAGCGCCAGGTTGCCGCCCACCACGCCACGGCCACTGCGTTCGAGCAGGCCAACCCTGATGTCGGCCGCGCTGAAGAAACTCTCCGGTATGCCCCCGAGCTGCTCGGCGGTGGCCAGGGTGCTGCGCAGTGAATCGGCGCGTTGCAGCAGTGTGGCGTCGAGCTGGTCATAGAGGCTGGTGCGGACGGTGAAGAATCCGGCGAGTGACACCAGCGCGACGGCACTGCCGACGCAGACCGCGGTGAATGCGGTGACCCTGGTGCGCAGTGACATCCGCCGATTCCCGAAATCCGGGTCGACTGCCGGAGGCACTGTTTGGGTCACGGAGGCGTCTCCCGCAACGCGTAGCCCACCCCCCGCGCAGTGTGGATCAGTCTCGGCTCACCGGCGGCCTCGGTCTTGCGCCGCAGATATCCGACGTAGACCTCCAGGGCGTTGCCGGAGGTGGGAAAATCGTAGCCCCAGACGTCCTCCAGGATGCGGCCGCGGGTGAGCACCTGCCGGGGGTGCCGCATGAACAGCTCCAGCAGGCTGAACTCGGTCCGGGTCAGGCTGATCCGGCGCTCACCACGGGTGACCTCACGGGTGCCCTGATCGAGCAGAAGGTTGGCAAAGGACAGCGTCGGGCTGGCACCGGTCCCAGTGTCGGGCGGTGACCTGCGCAGCAACGCGCGCAACCGAGCGAGCAGCTCCTCCAGCGCGAAGGGCTTGGGTAGGTAGTCATCGGCACCGGCATCCAGCCCGGCGACCCGATCGGACACCGCGTCCCGCGCGGTGAGCACCAGAATGGGCAGGTCGTCACCACCGCCGCGGAGCCGCCGGCACACTTCTAGACCGTCCACCCTCGGCATCATCACGTCGAGCACCATCGCGTCCGGGCGTTGTGTGGCCAGCAGGTCCATGGCCTGCTGGCCGTCACCCGCCATTTGCACGGTGTAACCGTTGAACTGCAACGACCGGCGCAACGATTCTCGAACCGCCCGGTCATCATCGACCACGAGGATGCGCATGCGATTAGTGTGGACCCCCAGCCTGAGAGCGACCTTAGACGGCCGAACTGCTAGGCGGGCCGCTCACCTGCTCACCTCATCCGGAGTGAGGCCGACGACACGCTGGCGGGTCGGGGCGGCGATCCGCCGGGTGCCTCAGCCTCGTGCGTCACCCGCTGTCGTCGGTCACCTTGCGGCTTCCGTTGCGTCCTTCCGCGCCGGAGCGGCGAACGCCTCGACTCCGGCACGCACGCGGAACGGCTCAAGGTCAGCACGTTGGCGCTCAGCCCGCTCGATCAGGTTGTCGAAGTCGACGTCGGGCAGGCGCGAATCAAGATCGGCGAGGTCGCGCAAGGTCGTCCACAGCAACTTCTTGCCCTCGATCCCCATCGCGAGAACATCAAGCTCGACGAACCGACTCAGCGGCGAGTACGTCCCAAGTCGGCCGTTGAGCTTCAGCCGCCCTAAACGCTCGGCGCCGAGCGCGAGCCCGATCTTGACCGGATTCATCCGGATGCCGAGACGACGCATGATGCACTGAAATGTTTCGACGTCCTCTGCGATCCCCGTCGAGACACGTGTGAGCGCCTCACCGAGCTCGGTGTCGCGATTGTTGCGCTGTGACCGCAGGGCAATCTCTCGCCACAGCATGCCTAATGCGAGCTGGTCGTTCATATAGATGCCAAGAAATTCGTCCACGCCGAGGAGTACCCAGCTGTCAGCACGCGAATCACGCCCCTGCCGCACCATCCCCCCGTCCGACTGGCAGGCTCAGGTGTCGATAGCACAGCACTGCCACTCAGGCGCAAGATCGCTTCGCAGGACGCCGCCGGATGCTGGAGGTCATCGGCAGACCTAATGCAGCGTCGTTGAGGGTTGCGGTCGGCAGCCCGAAGACGTCGAGGGGCGCTTATGGATTCCGTCGAGGCGAGAATACTGCGAAAGTGATCTTTACACCTCGCCTCGCGCGACTCCGCTCAACGATCCGGCCCGGTGGCGGCTTCTCGTATCGCTAGTTTGTCCCGTCCGCTGCGCGCACCCCAGCCTCGGGTGCGCGCCAGCAGGCAGCCCATAGCGCACGTTCCCCCGACGCAGCTGTCGTAGGTCGATGGAGCATCGACGGTTCTACACGGGCGCGTAGCCGGGTCACAGACACAAAGACCTCACACCTGCACGGGTGGTGGCCCAACCGTTGCATCCCAGACATCACCCAGCACGTCGTCTGGCAGATTACGACTGTTCAGCGATCAACGCCCTGACTGGCATCGTCCCAGCCGTGCTACATCAGCAAACACAGCACCGCCCCACCAAACTGTCAACGGCAACGGAAATTTGGCCAGTGGACGGCAGGTGAATGTTGATCATCTTCCGGTTTATGGTTTGTCGGTCGCCGTTGGCCACAGTGGACAGGGTCTGGCTTCCCTCGAAATCTCTTCAAGGGCTACCACGCGGCGCCCCGGGGAGGCAGAGCTACACGAGGCCGCTGACAGTTGCGTCGAGGGCTGTCCCAGCCGCCGCCCATAGGCTATGCCAGTCGATGGGGCGCCACACCAGCGCTAGCATGCAAGATCGTCCATGTCGTCCGTCCGACAGTAGAAGGGCCTCACGAGCTCCGGCACGCTGGCGAACGAGCCGACACGCGACCAACTACAGACAGTCGCCGCGACGGAGACCAACCAGAGAATCCGGGGATGAAGAGGGCCTTCCGTGGCCACCACCGGCTGAAGGGACGACCCGCCAACACCAGCCGTACAATCGGCGCCGCGCGTTGGGGCGGTAGTTCGGACGCTGACCCGCGGCAGGCAGTGCAGGTGCGGTACAGACCATCGGGAACGAGGCAGCCAGCCCCACCCAATGGACAAAGATTCGCCCGGTATACAGGGCGAATGCGAGCGTAGGCCCTGGCGGTCTCAAGCACTCAGTGCATCACATGAGATGATCTTGTGTGATGAACGGAGGCTTGGGTGCGTGGTAATGTATTGATGGTCGAGGATCGGGACGAGATTCTCCGGGGGATTTGTGAGAATTTATCGGCCCGTTCGATCGCTGCCCGGTTGGGACGAAACCAGTCGGTCATCTCACGAGAGA
>DASQVB010000254.1:0-9225 GCA_035640975.1 Pseudonocardiaceae bacterium | reverse complement strand
CGACCGCCCGACCGCCGGTGGCGTCGACGCTAACGCCAGCAAGAAACACCTCGAGCAGGTGGCCCGACGGCTCAAGATTTCCGGACGTTCGCGGATGACCAAGGATGAGCTGGTGGATGCGATTCGCAAGGCCAATGACCGCAAGACCGCCCAAGCCCGCGGCGACTGACACAGTTTCCGCTCGGTCTGTCAGCTGCGCAGCAGCCGGATCACCGCTGCCTCAATGGCGGTCCGGACACCCTCGTCAGACAGGTCGGCCGAACTCGCGCCGTTCAGTCGGCGCAGCGTGGGAAGTACGGTACGGCCCTGCTCGAACCGCTCGATCAGTATGGGATCCACGTAGGACGCCCGGGCCACCGCTGGGGTGTTCCCCAAGTGGTCGGCCACCTCGCGCATCGCGGCGGTCACCAGCTTGGCCTGCGCTCGCGGCGTGTCTGGTATCCCGTCAGCGGCTTGGCCCGCCAGCGCTGCGGCGGCCAGCACGGTGGCGTTCCACGTGCGCAGGTCCTTGCAGGTATAGCGGGGTCCGGCGAGTTCCTTGACGGCGTTGTTGAGGTCCGAGGTACGGACGTCGCGCCAGCTGCGTCCGTCCCGGTAAGCGAGCAGTTCAGCTCCCCCGCCGCGCCTGCGCAGCATTGAGCCCACCACCCGGTGCAGGGATTGATCACGCAACTCGAGCGTGCGCGAGATTCCGCCCTTCGCGACGTAGTCGATCAAGATTGCACCGCGGTGTAAGCGGACGTGTTCCCGGCGCAGCGTCGCGAGCCCAAAGCTGCCCTCATCATCGTCGCAGCTCGGGGCGTACTGCTCACCACCAGCCCGGAACACCCCGATATCCAGCATCCGTACCGCCGCGGCGAGCACGCGCCGCTGCCCGAGTCCTGGTTCGGCCAGCCGATGCGCCACTTCGAGGCGCACCTTGGGCAGGCGCCGTCCCAGCGCGAGGACCCGCTGATGCTTCGCGGCATCTCGCGCCCGCCGCCACTCATCGTGGTAGCGGTACTGGCGCCGTCCGGCGTCGTCGGTGCCGACCGCCTGGATGTGCCCGTCCTCCAGCGGCGAGATCCACACGTCACGCCAAGCCGGCGGGATCGCCAGCGCGCGGATACGGTCCAGCGCATCGGGACTGGTCAGCGGCCGCCCCCACTCGTCGTGGTAGCTGAACCCGCGGCCACGCCGGCGCCTGCTCCATCCAGGAGCGGCGGGGTCGACACGGGCTAGGTCATCGACAAGCTCGACCGGGGAGCCGGCGGCGGCGGACACGCGAGCTAAATACCCGAGGAAGGAGCCGTCCTAACGCTGGATGTTCTTTGTTTCGCCCGGCTCGAGCATGGGTAGCCAGATCGAAACGGAAAGGGAGTGGTGTCGTGCGCGTCGCCGTGACCGGAGCGACCGGCAATATCGGCACGTCCGTGTTGGCGGCGCTGTGCGACGACCCCGCGGTCGAGCAGATCGTCGGCGTCGCCCGCCGCCGCCCGGCGAAGCCGGTGGGAAAGGTCCGGTGGGTCAGCGCCGACGTGGCTACCGATAATCTCGCTGCCGCGTTCGCCGGCGCCGATGTCGTGATCCACCTTGCGTGGTTGATCCAGCCGTCCCGGGATCCGCACACGACGTGGTCGACCAACGTCATCGGCTCCTCGCGGGTGTTCGAGGCGGCCGCCGCTGCCGGCGCGCGAGCGATCGTCTATTCCTCCTCAGTGGGGGCGTACTCGCTGGGCCCGAAAGATCATCCGGTGGATGAGTCCTGGCCGACCAATGGCGTTCCGACCGCCACCTACTCCCGAGAGAAAGCCTACGTCGAGCGCATTCTCGACGCCTTCGAGATGCGCAATCCGGAAATACGCGTTGTCCGCCTGCGGCCGGGCTTCGTGTTCAAACGTGCTGCGGCGAGCGGGATCCGGCGGTTGTTCGCTGGGCCCTTCGTGCCGAATCCGCTGTTACGTCCAGAGCTGATCCCGGTGATACCCCGGCTGCCGCGGCTGCAGTTCCAGGCTGTGCATAGCCTCGACGTCGGTCAGGCGTTCCGGCTGGCCGCGCTGCGGGCCGAGGCGCGGGGTGCGTTCAACGTAGCCGCTGAGCCACCGCTTGGGCCTGACGAACTGGCCGCACTGTTCAACGCCCGGACGGTGCCGGTGCCGGCCGGGGTGCTGCGCGCGCTCGCCGCGTTCGCCTGGCACTCCCGGTTGGTGCCCACCGAACCGGGGATGGTAGACCTGCTCCTCGCGGTGCCGCTGATGGACATCAGCCGGGCCCGCGACGAACTCGGGTGGCGGCCCACACGTTCCGCCGGCGATGCGCTCCTCGAGTTGCTCGCAGGCATGCGTGACGGCGCTGGCGCCGACACACCAGCACTGCATCCCGACGACGGGGTAGCCGGGCGCCTGTCCGAGCTGGGCGGCACCAGAGTCGGCGCCAAAGACAGGCCCTGAGCGGAATCACTGGTCGGGCAAGGCTTCGCGCACTCGCCGGATCGCTTCGGCGTTAGCCTGTGGATTCCGGCTCAACGCCCGCACCTCGGCGACGATGCGGTCGACCTGTTCGAGCGCCTCCTGCTCCTTGACCGCGGCGATGCGCTCGGCGAGATCATGGAGCTGATCGGGCGCGCGGATTTCCGCCTCGCCGAGGCCCCGTCGAGACTGCCGCCGGGCCAGCACATCCACAGCCTCGACGAGCCGGCCGAGCTGGCGACCGTAGCTGGCGACCTGGGTGATGATGCGCTGCTCCAACCCTGGGTCACCGGAGCGGGTGGCATTGATATTGAGCAGACCGAGCTGGCCGCCGATGGAGGGCGCGATGTCCTGGGTCACGTCACCGGACAGCGGCGCCCGGATGCCGAACATCGACAGCCACGCCTGCCATGGAGTTAGTGGCTCCCCACCACGGTGATCGTCGGACATGGTTGTGCGCTTCCCTTCGTGGTCGGCCGCGCCGCCGCCCAGTATCTCTTCATCGCGTCCCGCCGCGAACATGGTCGAGCTGTCGAGGCTTGCCGCAGGCCATGAGCGCGTCTGAGGCGGTTGATCGTATCGACGTTCATGTCTCTCGATGGGGGTCATGCAGGCAGCAGGGGGATCCCAGGAGGACCCGAGCGACGGGTTCACCCACGGCGGATGGTCGGTCAGCGCCTTTCTCTGACGGCACCATCCGTGGGCGGCGTGACTACGGGTCATTCGCGTTCGACAAGCCAACCGAGCAGAGTTTGAACGCCGCCAACGGCTCGCCAACAGTTGACGGATCACCCTGCATATCGCGATGGATGGACTCCCGTGCGGCGATTTGTACGTCAACTCCCCTAAGGGACGGCAAGCGGCCTCGGCAACCGCCATCTCGGATCAGCGTCGTATCGGACCAGGGTCTGATCCCAAATCCCGGACCGCGCTCCGATGTGCGCACTCCCGACACGCGGCAACATTGCCAGCATGATCGAGGCACACGAACTGACCCAGCAGGTCCGGCGCAACGTGTTCGTGCGCTCACCCCGCCGCGGCGGACTGACCAGGGTACTGACCAGCATGGGTGCGACAGTGCTCACAGAGTCCGAACATGGGCTCTCGGTCACCGGCATGGACGCACCTGAGATCGCATCAGCCGCCGCGGCACACTACATACCGATCCAGGAACTGACGCCCCGCAGCACGTTACCGGAGGGGGCCCACCTGGAGATTTCGCAAGCACGATGACCCCTCGCGAGACGACTGGGGTTCCGAGATCAATACATCTCCAGACCTGGAAGAGATCAAGGATACCGATTGCCTGGTGGTGCGGACCACGAGAGCACCGGGATGAGTCCCTCGGCTATCTACGCTGCGTTGGACCGCGTCAGCCGAGCCGAAAGGCGACTTCCGCGTCAGCTCTCTCTATCAGCCCCTCCGACCACCGGCCCCTCGCCGGCCGACTTCACCACCGGCTTATCGCCACACGAGGGCACCACGGGCTTCTCATCCGCTGACGGAACCGGTGGCTGGTCAGCCGGCTTCACCACTTTGGTCACCACCATCCGACTTCCTCCTCTCCACCGCTAAGGCCACGCACTTAGCTCTGCCCTCAGGCTAGCCCCGAAGCGGCGACGTATGGCAGAGCCGTTAGATATGTTCCCAATACCCGTCCGATTTCCCGCGAGCACCAGTGTGGGAATAAGGTCTCCGCGGCCCGGCACACCGGGCGGCGTGACACGCCCGTACCAGTGAAGGGCGGTCTGACATAAGGATTCATCGCAAACGGCTCGTGTGGCCACTTGCTGCCGTCGTGGTGGCCAGCGCGTTCGCGGTCGGCCTGCCGGCCAGAGCCACACCACCCTCACTGTCGTCGGCCCGTGCAGCACCTGGTCAAGGCCCCTGCACGCCCGAGCCCGTCACCCCCAAGCGACAACTGCGTGCCATGTGGATCGCCAGCGTCGCTAACATCGACTGGCCCAGCCGACCAGGCCTTTCCGCTGAGACCGTTCAGGCCGAGTACCGTGCCTGGCTGGATCTCGCCCAGCGCCACCACCACAACGCGGTGATTGTGCAAGTACGGCCCACCGCTGACGCGTTGTGGCCGTCATCCTATGAGCCGTGGTCAGAGTGGCTGACCGGCCGCCGTGACGGCGCGAGCCCGGGCTGGGACCCTCTTGCGTTTCTCGTCGCCGAGGCCCATCGACGCAACCTGGAGTTTCACGCCTGGTTCAACCCCTACCGGGTCAGCATGCCCGGCGGCGCTGGGCCGGACGTCGGCAAGCTTGCGCCCAACCACCCGGTCCGCCAGCGTCCCGACTGGGCCGTGGCCTACCCAGTCAACACCGCCGGTAGCCGCCTCTACTACAACCCCGGCATCCCCGAGGTACGCCGGTTCGTCGAAGACGCCACCCTCGACGCGGTTGCCCGCTACGACATCGACGGTGTGCACTTCGATGATTACTTCTACCCGTACCTCACCGCCGGACAGGACTTTGCCGACGACACCACCTACGCTCGGTACGGCACTGAGTTCGCCAACAAAGCCGACTGGCGCCGCGACAACGTCAATCGCCTGATTCAGGAACTCGGCCAGCGCATCAAGAACCTCAAGCCGTGGGTGAAATTCGGCGTCAGCCCGTTTGCGATCTGGCGCAACAGGGCGATCGACCCGCTCGGCTCGCAAACCAACGGGTCGCAAACTAGCTACGACGCGCTCTACGCCGACACATGGCTGTGGGTCAAGCGGCAGTGGATCGACTACATCGTTCCCAGGTGTACTGGAACATCGGCTTCGGCCCGGCAGACTACGCTCTCCTCGTCCCATGGTGGTCCGACGTCGTGTCCGGCACCCGGGTGCAGCTTTACATCGGCCAAGCCAACTACAAGATCGGCACCACCGAGGCGTGGCTGGACCCCGCCGAGATGAGCCGACACCTGGCCTTCAATCGTGACCATCCACAAGTACTCGGTGACATGCACTTCAGTGCCAAGGACGTGCGCGCCGACCGGATCGGCGGAGTCAGCCGCTACGTCGCCGATCACTACGCTCGGCCAGCCCTCGTCCCACGCATGGCGCACCTACCGTCCCGGCCGCTACTCCCCCCGCTCATCACCGATGCGACCCGCGACGCCCGTACCGGCGCTGTCACCCTCGCCTGGGTACCCTCGAATCAGAGCCCATCGTTCGGCACGGCCACCTCGTACGCCATCTACCGCTTCGACGGTTCAGCCCTCCCCGACCCGTGCCGCTTCGCTGACGCCACCCACCTGCTGGCCACCCAACGAGCCGCACACGGGGTGCAACAGACCTATACAGACTCAACCGCGAAGCCCGGCCACGCCTACATCTATTACGTGACTGCCCTCGACCGAGCCTGGAACGAAAGCCAACCCAGCCCACCCGCATCCATCACGCGCCGGGGATGATCACGATCTACGGCTGGAGTCCTGCAGCGGATGCCGACGCTCCAACTCGTCTGAGGTGTCGGATCCACAGACCGCACAATTCATCAATCCAAGTTGAGCAAGCTTCTCTTTGACCTCTACCAGGAAGGTCTTACGCCACCGCAAGTCAATCACGTCCCGTGTAGTAGGCTGTTTCCTCTGGGTCGGGCGACCTCGACGACGAATTCAACCCGGCCTGCACCGTCACCCACGACTGTATTGGCTCCTCGATCAGCTCGATCTCGGGCTGCGGCTGGAGGCGGTCAGCAAACCCAAAACCAAGGATTGTCGGGCCGCCTGGGGTGCCCGATCAGCGTGACAGGAATATCGTTGTGTGTTGGTTCCCGAGCCCTCACGACTTCGTGCGGCGCCGGGCATCCACCAAGACCACCACCACTACCCCGCCGGCCACGAGCAAACCGACCAGCGCACCGGTTCCGGCTGCGATCAGTGGCTGCGGGCTCACCGGGTCGGGCAGCGAATAGGGCGGCGTCAACATCTGGGTGTCCGCGCCCACCTGGCCGGTGAGTTTGACCTCGTCGATCCGGGCCTGGATCACCCTCTCCCGGTCCGAGGATGCAGCTAGCTGTGTCCGGGCCTCGTTGAGGGAAGTCTGGGTGGCAGTTCCGGCCAACACCGCAGTCGTGAGTTCCTGCACCCGCGTTTGCAGCTGGGCACTGTTCTGGCGTGCGCCAGCGAGCTGAATCTCAAGATCGCGGGCTGCTCCGCTGAGCTGGTCGGCAAGCGCCAGGTAGCCGTCCATCACAGCCTGCAGTGTCTGCATCGCGGCCAGCTCGGTGGAACCGTGGGCCTCGACCTGGATGACCTCACTGTTCTCCAGAACCTTCACGCTGACATCCTCGTCCAGATCCTCAAACTGCCGCCCCTGCTTCTGCGTGACCGGACCAAGCACGGCCCGGCTCTTCAGAAACACCAGCTGAGTACTGAGCTGGCGATCCTGCCGAAGAGGGTCACCGCCCTGGCCCTGGCTGATGGGATAGAGAATTTCCGCGCGCGCTCCGTAGGTTTTCGGCAACACCAGCGCACCGGCCAGCCCGCTGGCAGTACCAAGCAGGATGATCGCCAACACCAGCAAGCCAAAGCGCACCGTCAACCGGCCGCCACCGCGGTCTTCGGTGAGACGTTCAATCCAACCCCCCACCCACTGCAACAGCACTTCCAAGGTCCCTCGGAGCTGACGCAGCGCGAGGCACAAATTCGCCGAGTACGCGTGGCGCTTGGAGCGGTCAAGTGCAGTGGTGCTCACCGCGTCGCCAGCAGCGGCAACCGCGTCACCCCAATGGACCTGCTGGTCGGCGCGCTCAAACCGGGTCTGTAGCACCACACCGAGGTTGGACAGGTACACGGCGCGGTCAGGGTGGTCGGGTGGGGCGGTGTTGACCGCGTCGCGCCCGGCGGTAATGGCCTCGTCCAAGTCGACCAGCTGGCCGGTGCGCTCAAACCGGCTCCGCAGCGCAACCCCCAAGCTGAACAGGTACATGGGGCGATCGCAGTGATCGGATGGGATGGTGGCCACCAAGTCGCGAAATGACTCGATTGCGGCGTTGAGGAGGTCGAGGCGACCGGTCCGCTGGTAGTCATGGAACAGGTCCGTGGCTTGGCCGCTCATCGCGACGCCGTCGTTCTCGATCTGCACCTACAGCAATAGGCGCATCCGCTCCAGAGCACGGCGAGCAGACGTTTGCGCATGACCCCCCTTGTCGTCATCGCATCCCGCGTGACCCACCCGAAATCTCGATGGACCACATACGGGCACTGCTGCATTAGGGCGAATGGGGCCTCATCATGCCAGCAAAGTGCAGAGGCAGGGCCCTGGGCGCTGTCGAGGAGTAACAAACCGACCGGTTACCTCGCGCTTCGTCCCGCTGCCGTCATCGCGTCCGCCAAACTTCAGATCCGTAGTCGCAGCCAATGCCACACCACTACCTACCGGTCGTCCAGGGTGTGGCCTCATCTCGATCCGGGTGATGACGCTCCCGCCGTCCGTGGCCGCTGATGTAGCTAGAGACGTAGTCGGGGCGTTCTGACCGTCGACCGGGCCATGCACGGTCGGATCGCTGACGAATGCAGCCGCTCGACGGTGAAGAATAGCCTGACGGTCCTTGTTCGCGTGATGGAGCAGGCGCTACGCGACGGGATCATTGACTGTAACCCGACTTGGATCACCGGTTGGCAGCGCGAGTATCAGCGGTCGAAGACGAACTCGATGACCCGCGCTCGCTCGCCCTGCGCGACTGGTCGGCGCTCGCGGAGGGCAAACGCCCCGCGCCGTCCCGCTTATCGCCGAGGTGCGCGAACTCGTGGCGAACCGGGTCACCGCAGCCGGCCATGACCCCACGGCCCGGCTGTTCACCGGCCCCGCGCGGCAGGATCACCACCGCGGTGCTAGGCGACGCGACCCACTGAGACAAGGTGGTGACCACGCTGCGGATACCGGGGTCCCGGTGCACGTCCTACCGAAGATCGCCGGCCACGGGTCGCTATCACAATGCAGCACTACCGAAGTCACGGTCACGAACTTTGATGAGCAACTCATCGATGAGAGCAACGTTCGCGAGCTGGACGGCAGCGCTGATGGCCTCGTCCGGCGGAACCGAGTCCGGTTCAAAGGAGCACTTGGAGAAGACCCGGCATCCGCGCACAGTGGACAACGTAGAGTTCGACTACGCCGCTTAGCGCTCCGTGCCGGCCCGTTCGTCTGGTGACCCGCCCCCGAACCGGACTGTGGTGGACGTACTTGGCGAGGGCGACGAAGCATCGGCACACCCTGCACCTGACTTTGTCGTCAACGCAACATTCCGCTCGCGAGCGATCGATGAGCTGCTGCCCGCCACATGCCATGTCGTGGAGCGATATGCGAATAATCCGATCGAATCTATCACGGCCGACTGAATCTCGCCTGCAGACGATAGGCGGCTCAACGGGGCTGTTGCATTGTGCGAAGTCGGGGCGGGCGAGATCGTTAATGCCGGTTGGTCAAATTGCCCGGGCCAGCTCGTTGAATGCAGCCAGGACCGGTAGGTTTAGGTCTTCCTCGGATCCAAGCTCGTAGTGACCGCGGCGGATGTTCTGGATGAACGCATGCCCGGCGCTGATCACTTGAGCGCAGCGGAGTTGTTTGAGACCGCGCATCGGTCGCAGGCGGGACTTCAGCCCGTCCGTGATCGGCTTCGATCGCGTTGTGGCATATTGCTCGGTCACATGGCACGCGGCGGGTACCAGCTCCTCGACTCGAGCACCCGCGGATAGGCGGCCGCGCGGTCGGTGTGACCTCAGTTGGGGGACGGCCCATGCTCAAGGGCGCGGGTGAAGAATCGGCGGGTGG
>DASQVB010000253.1:0-2674 GCA_035640975.1 Pseudonocardiaceae bacterium | reverse complement strand
ACGCCGAGGCTGCTGCCCAAGCGGTGCTCAGCGGCCGGGCCACGGGCAGCGCGAAGGCCGGTGACAGGCCGGTGGAAATGCTGCGGATGTTCAAGCTAGCCAAGGCCTCCGCAGGTCAAGGCCGCACCCAGACGAGCTGAGATCCACCTCAAGGGCTGAGGAGCCGGCCCACCAGGGTTGGCTTGACTACAGTCGCGGTGTTACGCGTCTAGCCACCGCGACTCGTCGCACAGAGGTCCTGCTCGGGATGAACCTTGGAACCCACCAGAACGCCACTCCAAGACCCACTCCGGCCACAACCTTCGTTGAAGCGGCGTACTTGGGCACGCTGCTCGGCTTCGAGGTGGCAACGTCATCATCGACGGCGACGTGTGGTCGATGGACTGTTCGACGTTTCACCACGTGATCCACGGGAAATCCGATGCCCGTGGGCGTGCGTCGCTGGATCGAGGGATGGCCGGTCTACCGGCAGCTGATCGGAACAGACCCGACCGGGCGAGGGGAGGCTGTGCGGTCGGCCGCCACCGAGCAGCTGAAGCGACGCACCGCCGACGCCGACCGGGTAGTCGGCTCGATCTGCCCGTACTGCGCAGTCGGTTGCGGCCAGCGGATCTACGTCACCGAGGGGAAGATCACCCAGATTGAGGGAGACCTCGACTCCCCGATATCCCGCGGCAGGCTGTGCCCAAAGGGTGCGGTCACCAAGCAACTGGTGACCGTGCCCACCCGGGTGACAACAGTGCGCTACCGGCGGCCCGGTGGCACCGATTGGGAGGATCTTGATCTCGACACCGCAATGGACATGATCGCGGATCGGGTGATCGAGACCCGGCGCCGGACCTGGCAGGACACCGACGCGCTCGGGCGCGTGCTGCGCCGCACGATGGGCATCGCCCACCTTGGCGGGGCCACATTGGACAATGAGGAGAACTACGTCATCAAGAAGCTCTGGACCGCGCTGGGCGCAGTCCAGGTGGAAAATCAAGCCCGCCTTTGACACTCCTCCACCGTCCCCGGTCTGGGGGCTTCCTTCGGTCGCGGTGGTGCGACGACCTTCCAGCAGGATCTAGCCAACTCCGACTGCATCGTGATCCAGGGCTCCAACTTCGCGGAGTGCCACCCGGTGGGCTTTCAGTGGGTGATGGCCGCCAAGCACCGCGGCGCGAAGATCATCCACGTCGACCCCCGATTCACCCGCACCAGTGCGCTGGCCGACCTGCACGTGCCGCTGCGTGCGGGCACCGATATCGCGTTCCTCGGTGGCCTGATCAACTACGTGCTGACCGAGGGCAAGGAGTTCCGGGACTATGTGGTGGCCTTCACCAACGCCGCGGCCATCATCGACGAGGACTACCGGGACACCGAAGATCTGGATGGGCTGTTCAGTGGCTTCGATCCGGAATCGAACAGCTACGACATCGACAGCTGGCAGTACGAGGGCGCGCACCTGGCTGCCGCGGCCGGCCAACGCGACGTCGGCCCAGCCAGCCAGCCCCCCGAGTCAGCCGATGACGAGGATCGTGCGCACGGCGGGAGCTCCCAGCGCTCTACCTCCGGTGGTGACGAGTACGGCAGCGGGGGAGCGGCGATCGGCGCCAAACCACGCCGGGACGAGACGCTGCTGCATCCACGGTGTGTGTTCCAGATACTCAAGCGGCACTTCGCCCGCTACACGCCGGAGATGGTCGCGCGGGTATGTGGTGTAGGACCGGATGCCTTCGCCGAAGTAGCCGAGGCGATCACCGCGAACAGCGGACGGGACCGCACCACGGCCTGGGCCTACGCGGTGGGCTGGACTCAGCACAGCACCGGCGTGCAGTACATCCGCACCGCGTCGATCCTGCAGACCCTGCTGGGCAACATCGGCCGACCCGGCGGCGGGATCATGGCATTGCGCGGCCACGCGAGCATCCAAGGCTCCACCGACATCCCGACGCTGTACAACCTGCTGCCTGGCTACCTGCCGATGCCGACCGCCCACCGCGAGCAGAATCTGGCCTACTACTGCGCCGCGGACGCCGGGCAGACCGGGTTCTGGGGCAACATGCAGTCCTATGCGGTAAGCCTGCTGAAATCCTGGTGGGGAGACGCCGCGACGGCTGAGAACGACTTTCGCTTCGATTGGTTGCCCCGGATCGACGGCGACCACAACAACTACCGGTCGGTGCTGAGCATGATCGACGGTGAGGTGCGCGGGTACGTGGTCGCCGGCGAGAACCCGGCGGTCGGCGGGGCGAACGGCCGGTTGCAACGTCGAGGGTTGGCCAGCCTGGAATGGCTGGTGGTGCGGGACTTCACCTGCATAGAGACCGCGACGTTCTGGAAGAGCTCCTCAGAGATCGAGGCGGGGGAGGTGCGCACCGAGGACATCGGCACCGAAGTGTTCTTCCTGCCGGCTGCCGCGCACGTCGAGAAGGACGGCTCCTTCACCAACACCCAGCGGCTGCTGCAGTGGCACGGCAAGGCCGTCGAGCCGCCCAGCGACGCCCGCAGCGAGCTGTGGTTCTTCTACCACCTGGGCCGCCGGATCCGGGAGAAGCTGGCCGGCTCCACTGACCCACGCGACCAGCCCATCCTGGAGCTGACGTGGGATTACGGCGCTCAGGGGCCCGACGGTGAGCCGAACGCGGAGGCCGTGCTGGCCGAAATCAACGGTACCGGACCGGACGGCCAG
>DASQVB010000252.1:0-8604 GCA_035640975.1 Pseudonocardiaceae bacterium | reverse complement strand
GGGGTAGGCCATGGTGGTACGCGCTCCTCAGGGCATTGGCATTGCGGTCGTTCCACTGCAGTGGGATCCTGCTCGCTGCATTGGGGACGACCCGCAACTCACGCCACGGACCGCGGTACCACCCCGCTTGCCGCCTGCGCTGGCAGGCGACCACTCGTTGAGCCGGCGATGACGGGCCGGACCCGTCCGGTTCTACTGGAGGCTCATCCACTGGGTGATCCAATGCGTGGACTTGTCTCGTTCCTCCGGAGGCTCCCCGGTGATGGCCGGATCGGTGCCTTTAAACGATCGTACCCCGGCTGCGCCAGCGAATTGGACCCGGCTGACCTCAGCTTCTGCCCGTGGTCGCGCTCGCGGACCGGTGCCGGCGGGCTAATGCAGCATCCGGCCGGCACCGGTCACACGGCGTGAAACCCAGCTCCCTGGCCTCGCGCACCGGCAGCCGCTCGCCTCGCTCCTGGTTGGGCCATGTGCAGCGGGTGAGATGATAACGGGGGTGCTCATCGACAACGAGCACCTCGTCATTCAGTTCGTAGACCACCAGCAGATCCGCAGCATCGGTGTCTTCCTCACCGGGCTCGACAGCCTCGCCGTCCTCGCCAGCCTCGGCATCCATATCAGCCCCGGCACCCTGATCGGACGCTACCGGCGCGGCTTCCACCACCGGGTCGCCATGTTCAGCAGCGGCCACCGACGCCAACTGCGGCGATGGTTCGCCAGGGGTGGCGTCGCGCGCAGAATCATCTGTCTTGTCACCCGGCAGGGCATCGGCCGGCTCGTCGTCCAGTAACACAACGGGCTCGACCTCGGGCTCGGCCCGGCGCCGCCGCCACCGCATGACGATCAAGGCGGCGACCACAACACTGAGCGCAACCGATACCCAAGCCAAAGCTAGGTGGCCAGTACTGAGCGCGGCGATGAGAAGTCCCACCGCCGCGAGTAGCAAACCCAGGGTACGCATCACCGCTCACCCATCCGTTCCGGGTGCAACGGCGGTGGGTTCACCGGGCTGAACCGGCGCTCCCGGCTCGCGTCAACTACCGGCTTCGGCACGCGCGCCGAATCCGGAGGTGACGAAACCCTGCTGGGTACGCACCGTGTCTGCCGGTGCGGCAGAGCCGCGCCCGTCCAGCTCTCGAAGCTGCGACTCCAGATAGGTCTTGAGGCGGGTCCGGTACTCGCGTTCGAACGTGCGCAGCTCGTCGATCTTCTTCTCCAGGGTGGCCTTCTCCTGGTTGATCGACCCGAGGATCTCGGTGTGCTTGCGCGCTGCGTCGCGCTCCAGCGATGAGGCCTTCTCGCGGGACTGCCGTTCCAGGGTTTCGGCCCTGGTACGGGCGTCGCTCAGCATGGTCTCAGCTCGCGTTCGGGCCTCGTTGACCATGCCGTCGGCCTTGGCTCTGGCATCAGAAAGCAGCTGCTCGGACTTGGTTCGGGCCTCGCCCAACATCCCATCTGCTTCGGCTTTGGCCTCGCCGGTCAACCGGTCAGCCATCTCTTGGGCCAAGCCCAATACCTTGGCAGCTTGGACATGGTGATCACCACCTGGTGAGGTCTGCTCGACCATCGGCGGCGGCACCGGGGCCATCACCGGCCGTGGCGGCTCCAGCGGACGAAGATTACGTCCGGTATCGATCGGCGCAGCACTGAGCTGGCGATCGAGCTCCTCAACCTGGTTGCGGAGATCGTTGTTCTCCTCGATCAAACGAGCCAACTCGGCCTCAACCAGGTCGAGGAAGGCGTCCACCTCGTCCTCGTTGTAGCCCCGCTTGCCGATCGGCGGCTTACTGAACGCGACGTTGTGAACGTCGGCGGGGGTCAACGGCATCGGATCACCTCACGCACTCCTCGACTATGCACACGCTGGTGTGTCGGCCCCAAACCCGGCGGCCGCTACGTTCTGGGATCAATCACTCGCATCAGTATGAACACCACGAGCAGCAGAACCATAATGGACAGGTCCAGGCCCACGCCTCCTATGCGGATGGGTTTAACCACCCGACGAAGCGCCCGGACCGGCGGATCAGTCATGGTATAGACCGACTCGAGCGCGATCGCCACCCCTCCGACCGGCTGCCAGCTACGAGCGAAGGCGCGAACAAGCTCAACCACGATACGCGCTGTGAGCAGCAACCAGAAGAAGAAGAGTAGGTAGTAAACCACCAACCGGACCACATCCACGCCGACACTCTGCCATCGGTGGCAAGACGGGGGTCAGGCGGGGGTGAACCGGGCTCCTGGACTGCGCTGAGTTACCCGAAGGCAGAGTTACCCGAAGAGGCGGCCTTCGGCGATCCGGCGCTTGTCCTCGGCCGACACGTCGACGTTGGGCGGCGACAGCAGGAACACCTTGTTGGTGACCTTGTCGATCGAGCCACGCAGTGCGAAGGCCAACCCGGCAGCGAAGTCCACGAGGCGCTTGGCGTCCCGGTCCTCCATATCGGTCAGGTTCATGATCACCGGATTGCCCTCGCGGTAACGTTCCCCGATGAGCCGGGCTTCGTTGTAGTTGTGCGGGTGCAAGGTGACGATGCGGGACAGCGGATATCCCTGGTCATCAGCGAACGGGTCGGCGAACGGGTCACTGGCCAACGGATGACCGGCCAGCTTGGGCGATGCCGACGCGGCCGGTGGAGCGACCGTCGGTGTGGTGTCGATGGCCAGCGCGCCATGCACCGGCGCCTCGGCAGCCCACGACGGGGACCGGCTGGGATGCATCCTGGGTGCTGCAGGGCGCCCAGGATGGGTCGTGACGCCATCGTCGTAACCGCCGAAATCCGCGCGGTGCGGCCGACTGGCGCCAGATCGCGTGGCAGCGTAGTCACGTTCACTCGAGGGGTGGGATGCAGCCATGTCGTAGTCGGGGTCGTAGCCGCGGTCATACCCGGAGCGAGAGTTCGGGTGATAGTCCGGGTAGTAGTCATCGAACTCCTCAGCGGGGACCATGCCGAAGTACGCCTTGAGCCTGTACAGCGCGCTCATCGCCTCGCCTTCCCTGTCCCGACCCTCGACGCACCGCCCGTCGAAACCCGGCCCCGGGGACGAGTTGCACACGGTCAGCGCGAGGTTAGCGGCCTATCGCCCAGTAACGCGGTTCCGACACGCACGCAGGTCGAACCATGCGCAATAGCCTGCTCGAGATCCCTGCTCATTCCCGCTGACAGTTCAACGGCGCCGGGATGCGCGCGGCGCAGTCGCTGGGCGGCAGCGGCGAGTTCGGCGAAGGCGAGTTCGGCCGCGACATCGAGCGGTGCGACCCCCATCACGCCCTCCAACCGCAGCCCAGAGGCGGCTGCCACCCGGTCGGCCAGCGCCTCGAGCTCGGGCAGCGGGCAGCCGCCACGTGCTGGATCGCCGTCCACGCTGGCCTGCACGAGCACGCCGACAGCACCGTCGCGTTCCCCGACGTCCTGTGCGGCACGAGCAGCGCGATCCAGCGCGTCGACCAGTCGCACCGAATCGACCGACTGCACCTGCCTGGCCCACCGGGCCACCGATCGGGTCTTGTTGCGCTGCAACCGGCCGACCATGTGCCAGCGCACCGCTTCCGGGGCAAGCGCGGTGACCTCGGCCACCTTGGGGACAGCCTCGTGGTCGCGAGCCTCGGCAACGTCATGCACCCCGAGATCGGCCAGTAGCACCACGTCGGTGGCGGGGTAGGTCTTGGTGACCGCGAGCAACCGCACTCCAGCGGGATCCCGGTTCGCCGCGGCACACGCGGCGGCGATGCGTTCCCGAACCCGGGTCACCGCCGCAGCCAGCTCCCCGCGGCGGACCGCCTCAACCTCACCGCGACCGGCTGTCACGACCCGATCATCCGGGGGTCCGGCACAGCCCTGGACACCTCGAACCAGGTCAGCGCGGCAAGTCGGCCGGTGACGCCCTCGCGGCGATAGCTGTACAGCGCGGGGTCCTCGATGGTGCATCGAGGGTCGACGCCGATCCGGGCCACGCCGGCAGCGGTCAGCTGCCGCCGCAATCCGGCCCGTAGGTCCAGTCCCGCGGTACCCCACCGGGTCCGGCAGGCGCTGCCAGGCAAGCGAGCCTCCACGTCGGCCTGCATCACTTCCGGTACCTCGTAGCACTGCCCGCACGCCGACGGACCGAGCAAGACCTCCACCTGCTCGATCCGCGCACCAAGCTCGCGCATGGCCTCCAGCGTCGCTGGCAACACCCCGATCCCGGCCCCCACCCGTCCCGCATGCACGGCGCCGACAACCCTGTCGACCGGGTCCGCAAGCAGCACCGGCACACAGTCGGCAACCAGCACAGCCACCGCCAGTTCGGGTTCAGCGGTGACCAACGCGTCGGTAGCCGGTACCGGACCTGCCCGCGGGCCGTTGACCGCGGCGACGGTGCGACCGTGCACCTGCTCCATCCAGATCAACCGCTGCGCAGGCAGTCCAACGCCGGCGGCCAGCCGCTCCCGATTCGCCGCTACCGCCTCGGACCGGTCACCGACGTGCGCACCGAGATTAAAGGAGGCATACGGCGCAGCGGAGACCCCGCCGTGCCGGGTGGTCACCACCCGGCGGATGCGGATGGCGTTCACGACCTCATGAACGGCGGAACGTCCACCTCGTCATCGTCGTCGAAGTCCCCGGCCACCGGTACCGCTCGGCCCGGTGCAGTACGGCTCGGCACCGCGCCACCCGGTCTGCGCGGGCCGGCCGCAGGCTGCCATGCGGCGGTGGGATTGGGCGTGGTCTGCCGCTGTGGAGGTGCAGCGGCGGCGGATCCTCCAGACCGAACAGATCCAGTCGTAGGCGCGGGCATCGGCGGCTGCGACGACCTGCTGGCTTGGCCGACCTTCCCCGACTGCGCGCTGACCACCGTCCGCGCGGCGACCGGCGAGGGGTCCAGCTTCTTGCGAGTGGGCCCACCAGAGTCGAAACCGGCAGCGATCACCGTGACCCGCACTTCATCACCCAACGAGTCGTCGATCACGGTACCGAAGATGATGTTGGCGTCGGGATGCGCGGACTCCTGCACCAGCGAAGCCGCCTCGTGGATCTCGAACAGGCCCAAGTCCGAGCCCCCGGCGATGGACAGCAGGACACCATGGGCGCCCTCCATCGAGGCTTCCAGCAATGGGGAGTTGATGGCCTTCTCGGCGGCCTGCACCGATCGTCCTTCTCCTCGGGAGGAGCCGATGCCCATCAGCGCGCTGCCGGCACCGGACATGACACTCTTCACGTCGGCGAAGTCTAGGTTGATCAGACCGGGGGTGGTGATGAGGTCGGTGATGCCCTGGACACCAGACAGCAGTACCTCGTCAGCGGAGCGGAACGCGTCCATCAGGCTCACGTTGGCGTCGCCGAGCTGCAGCAGCCGGTCATTGGGGATCACGATCAGGGTGTCGCACTCGTTGCGCAGCTCGGTGATGCCGTCCTCAGCCTGCCCACCCCGCCGCTTGCCCTCGAAGGTGAACGGCCTGGTGACCACACCAATCGTCAGCGCACCCAGCTTGCGGGCGATGCTCGCCAGTACCGGAGCCCCGCCGGTGCCGGTGCCGCCACCCTCACCAGCGGTGACGAAGACCATGTCAGCGCCCTTGAGAACTTCCTCGATCTCTTCGCGATGATCCTCGGCGGCCTTGCGGCCGACCTCCGGATCCGCACCCGCGCCGAGTCCGCGGGTGAGTTCGCGGCCGATGTCGAGCTTGACGTCGGCGTCCGACATCAGCAGCGCCTGAGCATCGGTGTTCACCGCGATGAACTCGACGCCCTTGAGCCCGACTTCGATCATGCGGTTAACGGCGTTGACACCACCACCACCGATACCGGCAACCTTGATCACGGCGAGGTAGTTGTGCGGCGGCGTCATCCGGTCGCACCTTCGACCACAATAGATCTATCCAACACGGTGGGGCCTTCCTCGTCGCTGCCGGCGCCCCGCCGACGACCGGGCACCTCTGCTGCTTCCCTCGGCGCGGCACAACCCTCAACCTCATCTAAAGGCTTAAAGTTATGTCAGCTTTGGTCTCGTCGAGCGACGGTAGGCACCGCTACCGGCGGGGTCCAGCAGGCACGCCGGGTGAGGCTACCCCAGCACGTCGAGCCAGCCCATCCTTGTGGGCCAACCTTTAGGCAACGGTGGGCAGGGTAGGACTGGAGACGTCATAGATCTTGCCGGGTTGGGTCAGCAGCGGGCCGAGCACCGACGCCTTGCGGTCACCTTGCTCCACGCCGCCCCAGCGCACCTCCCGTCCGTTGCCTCCCTGCCCGGTGTTCAGCAGTAGCACGACATCGGCCGGAGACCGCGCAGCCACCATGAGCACCTGGGCCCGCAGTGGCTGGGGCAGCCCGGTCAGCACTGTGAGCGCGGCGACCGTGGCAGCATCTCGGGGGCCGACCCGGGCCACCCGCAGTTCCGGCAGACCAGGTGGCCCCAGCGGCACCGCCGCGTAGTCGGTACCGGTGGCGTCCACCAGGTGCACACCGTTGCTGCGGCGAATCATCGCGACCGGAGCCCGCTCGGTGAGCTCGATCCACACCGTGCCGTCCAGGGCCCGCCGCACCTGCACGGTCGCGATCCGCGGCACCGCGGCCACCCTGGCCTCGATTCCCTTCGTGTCCAGCCGCAGCATCGGAGTGCCCAGCGCAACGGCCGCCGCAGCCCGCACCTCGTCAACCGGAAGTTCTCTGGCGCCCACCACCTGCACCGAACGGACGTCGAACAGCGAGGTGCCCAGCACTGCCCAGATCGCGGCCGTGGCCACGGCCAGCACAGCCAGTCCCGCGAGCAGCCAAGGCCACCAGCGTCGTGCGGGTCTTGGCGGCCGCGGCGCAATGGTCGGCTTCGCCGACTGCCCATGATCGCTATCCGGGAAGCGGGAGCCGCGGTTGACGCGGCTGATCCTTCCGAAACGACGATCACGAGGTACTCCGGTGCCGCTGGTATGGCTCGATGCGCCGCGTTCCCGCCGAACAGTCGACGCGCGGGGAGTAGCGCGTCGGGGTCGGCGTCGGGCGTTCGAGGCACCGGGTCCGGCGGCGCTCACGGCGACCCGACAACACAGCGGCGCTCCAGCTCGGCAATCAACTCCGGACCGAGCACCGTCACGTCACCTGCTCCCATGGTGATCACCAGGTCGCCGGGTCGGGCCAGCTCGGCCAATCGCACGGGCACCTGCGCCCAGTACGGCTCGTAGTGCACACAGCCGGCCGACAGCGGCACCGCTTGCGCGATCAGTCCTCCGGTGACACCGGGCAGCGGGTCCTCCCTGGCTCCATAGACGTCGAGCAGCAGTACCACATCGGCCAGCGCCAGGGCGGCGCCGAACTCGGCGGCGAAATCGCGGGTGCGGGAGTACAGGTGCGGTTGAAACGCCACGACCAACCGTCCCTCCCCCACGACTTGACGGGCACCACGCAGTGCGGCGGCCACCTTCGTCGGGTGGTGGGCGTAGTCGTCGTAGACCCGCACACCGGCTGCCCGACCGGTGAATTCGAACCGGCGGCGGACTCCGCTGAACCCGGCTAATCCCGCTAGCAGGCCGGGCAGCGGCGCGCCCAGCTCCAGACCGGCCAGCAGCGCCGCGACGGCGTTGCTGGCCATGTGCTCACCGGGCACCGCAACCTCCAGCTGGACTGGGTGCGCAACCCCATCCGGTCCAGCCAGCGCCACGGTGGCGACACCCCGCCCGCCGTCGGGGGTATACGCCAGCAAGCGGGCGTCGGTCAGCGCGGTGGCGAGCCTGCCGTAGCGGCGCACTCGCACTCCCCTGGCGGCGGCCCGGTCAGCCAGCGCTGCCGAGCCGGGGTCGTCGGCGTTGGCGACCAACACACCGCGCGGCGTCAGCCGGGCAACGAAGGCATCGAAGCTGGCTGTGTAGGCCTCGATGGTGCCGTGGTGGTCCAGGTGATCGGCCTCGACATTGGTGACCACGGCGACGTCGGGCGAGTAGGCCAGGAAGGTGGCGTCGCTCTCATCGGCCTCGGCCACGAAGGTGTCCCCGCTGCCGTGGTGGGCGCCGGACCCGGAGCTGGTGAGGTCGCCACCGATCAGGAAGGAAGGGTCGGCGCCGCAGTGCTGCAACGCGACGGTGAGCATTGACGTGGTGGAGGTCTTGCCGGCGGTGCCGGTGACGCAGGCGACCCGGTAACCGGTCATCAGTGCCGCCAGTGCCGCCGAGCGGTGGATCACCGGGATGCCCCGCCGGGCGCCCTCGACGAGTTCCGGATTGTTCGGGTCGGTCTGGTGCACCGCCTTGGTGCTGATGATTGCAGTGGGATCGGCGCCGAGCTGATCGAGGTTGGCCGCCGCATGCCCGACGGTCACCTTGGCACCCAACGCCCGCAACGCCAGCAGCGCGCGGGAGTCCTTGCCGTCCGAACCGGACACCGCGCCACCGCGGGCGAGCACGATGCGGGCCACCCCACTCATCCCGGCACCCCCGATCCCGATCAGGTGGGTGCGGGCGAGTTGCGGCGGCAGTGCTGGTGGCGAAGGCGAGAATCCGGCGGTCACCCGGCAACCTCCAGAACGATCTTGGCCAGCACGTCGTCGGCCTCAGGTCGGCCGGCCACCCGCGCAGCGGCACTCATCGCCGCGAGCCTGTGGGGGTCGGTGAGCACTCCCAGCACCTCCTCGACGACCTTG
>DASQVB010000251.1:0-19809 GCA_035640975.1 Pseudonocardiaceae bacterium | reverse complement strand
CTCGGTCACGGAGAGCAGGATGCTACTGCGGGGGCGTGACCGCGATGCGCGCACCCCGGCACTAGCTCACCTGAACATTGAGCATGCTCGTCGTCACCGTGACACCAGGGGAATCGTGGAGGCGCCCCGTCGCCCGCCTCGGCACGCTGAGCGAGTGGGCCGGCACGGTCGAAGCACGCAAGAGGTCCCGCGCCGGGAGATTGATGGGTGACTGTTTGCTCACCACCTGTAGTTGTCGCTGCCCACGTCCGATAGGGTGACCCCGCGGCTAGCGAGCGAACCGCGGACCGCCGCGAAACGTAAGGTCTGCCAGGGATATATGGGTGGTACGACCACGGAGGTCTGCGCACCTCGTCGGTGAGTCGTCAGTGTCGAGGGAAAGGGACGGACATGACGGTTGATCCAGAAAGCAAGTTCGGGATCAAGATCCAGAGCAGGGGGCGAGGCAGGACGCTCGAGCAGAAGTTCGCGGTCCTCGCCGGCCTCGTCTACGTCACGATCGGTGTGCTCGGGTTCTTCTGGACGGGCCTGTTGGCAAACTTCACCGAGATGAACAGCGAGGCACTGTTCGGGATCTTCCTGATCAATCCGTTCCACAACATCGTGCACATCGCCGTCGGCGGGCTGTGGCTTGCGGCGGCCTTCGTGCTGACCCCAGCCGGCACCGAGGGCGTCAACTTGGCCATCGGCGGTTTCTACGTGCTGGCTGCGGTACTGGGCTTCCTGGGCTACCTCAGCCTGGTGTCCGTACCGGGTGGTAATGACGCGGACAACTGGCTGCACCTCCTCTCCGGTCTGGCAGCGGTGGTGTTCGGTTCGGGGATCCTGAGCGCCATGGGTTCCGGCAGCCGGGACAGGGTT
Source organism: Pseudonocardiaceae bacterium (assembly GCA_035640975.1). Classification (GTDB taxonomy): domain Bacteria; phylum Actinomycetota; class Actinomycetes; order Mycobacteriales; family Pseudonocardiaceae. The sequence continues at coordinate 18,948 of DASQVB010000251.1, read as the reverse complement.
AACGCGTAGGCATAGCTAGGCCGCGCCCCTGCTCGCTCGGCAGGAGCGCGGCCTAGATTGCGTAAGGCCACACAGTGAGCGCGTAGCTGCCGAACCAGGCACTGAATGCCGCCAGCGTCGCGAGCGTGCAGGCCAGCATCATCGGGCGGCGCCGGGCCAGGCCGATCGCTACCGGCAGCAGCAGCACGAAGGCCGGCAGCAGCAAACGGGCCTTGGAGTTCATCACCCCGTTGGAGCCCAAGTCCAGCGCAAGTACGACCACGGCGTACACCAGCAGTGGCCATGCCGGGCCGCCTCGCCACTCCAGCGCAGCCAGCACCAGCAGCACCAATGCGCCAGCCAGCAGCCACACTGTGGTCACCTCCAGCACTGAGGGCGCGGTGGTGAGCACCTGCCTGGTAAAGCGCAGCGTGGCACGCCCGCCATCGAATGCGGAGTCCCAGCCCTGTCGCTGCAGCGCGAACCACCCGTCCCAGCGGCCGGTGCGGTCAGCGACGAAAGCCAGGTAGCCGAGCAGCCCGCTGGGAGCGAATAGCACGGCTACCCACGGACGCCATCCCTGGTTGTCGCGCAGCACCGCAACCACTCCCGCCAGCGTCACGGCCGCGATCAATGCCGCCGCGGTGGGGCGCACCAGGCCCGCGGCGGCGCTGCACACCCCGGCGAGCAACCATTGCCGGCGAAGTAATCCGACCAGGCACCACACCGCCAGCGCGCAGAACAGTGCCTCCGAATAGGCCATCGACAATACGATCGACATCGGGGCTGCGGCGAATAGCGCGACCAGCACCAGCCCGGCCCTTCGAGAGCCGTGCGGCACCGTCTCGGCGAGCCGCACCAGCCCGTAAGCAGCCGCTACCCCCGCACCAGCGCTGATTGCGAGAGCCGAAGCGGTGAGCCCCGCACCGGACAGTGCGGACACCCCGGCCACCAGCGCCGGGTAGCCGGGGAAGAACGCCAACGAGGTCTGCGGCGTCCGCATTCCGAACCCGTCGACGAGCTCAGCCGGTACCCCGCCATAACCTCCGGCTGCCACGCCCAGGAACCAGGCGCCGTCCCATGAGGTCAGGGCCTTGCCAGGGCCGGTTCCCTGCGCGGCGGACATCCAGGCGAGCGCCAGCAGGCTGACCTGCCGGATAGTCAGGTACACCAGCGCGGGAGCGAGCAGGGCGCTGACTCGCTGCCACCGCATCGCTCCCCGGTTCGCAGTGGCTTGCCCAGATGCAGCGGTGGGGAGCACCGTAGATGACACCGACGCCACCCCCGGTCCTCCTACCCATCCGTTCGTGCAGCGTTGCCAGATTAACGGCTGGTGACGGCGGTCCTCGGTAGGGTGCGGGTCAACGAGGGGCGACGTTTCAGGCGGCGTCTCCAACGCTGCCGTCTGAAAAGCTGGGGCCGCCCCTTAAACGTCCCGACGCGGGAGGTCGGCGTGGCGCTCGTCGTCCAGAAGTACGGCGGATCTTCGGTGGACAGCGCCGAGCGGATCAAGAAGGTGGCCGAGCGGATCGTCGAGACGCGCAACTCCGGCAACGAGGTCGTGGTGGTGGTGTCGGCGATGGGTGACACCTCCGACGAGTTGCTCGAGCTCGCCGGTGAGGTTTCGCCGGAACCACATCAGCGTGAGCTGGACATGCTGCTCACTGCCGGTGAGCGGATCTCCAATGCGCTGGTGGCCATGGCGGTGCATGCCCTGGGGGTGGAGGCGCGCTCGTTCACCGGTTCACAAGCCGGGGTGATCACCACCGGCGCGCACGGCCGGGCCCGCATCATCGACGTGACGCCGAGCAGGGTGCGCGAGGCGCTGGATCAGGGTGCGGTGGCGCTGGTCGCCGGTTTCCAGGGAGTAGCCCAAGACACCAAGGACGTCACCACGTTGGGCCGGGGCGGCTCCGACATCACCGCGGTCGCACTGGCCGCAGCACTGCACGCGGACGTGTGCGAGATCTACACCGACGTCGACGGGGTGTATTCCGCCGACCCCCGCATCGTGTCCAATGCCCGCAAGCTCAACACCATCACCCACGAGGAGATGCTCGAGATGGCGGCGTCCGGGGCGAAAGTGCTCATGCAGCGGTGCGTCGAATACGCCCGGCGCAATCGCGTTGCAGTACATGTCCGGTCGTCATATAGCCACAACCCGGGCACGATGGTGTTCGGATCAGTGGAGGATCTCATCGTGGAACAGGTCATGCTCACCGGCGTCGCGCACGATCGATCCGAGTCGAAGATCGCTGTCATGGGGGTACCCGATGAGCTTGGCAAGGCCGCCCGCATCTTCCGAGTGATCGCCGACGCCGAGCTCAACATTGACATGGTGTTGCAGAACATCTCGCACAGCGACACCGGCCGCACCGACGTCACCTTCACCATGCCCAAGCTTGACGGGCCGATTGCGGTGAAGGCGTTGCGCGCGATGCAACCGGAGATCGGCTTTCAGGACATCCTGTGTGACGACCACGTCGGAAAGGTCTCGCTGATCGGCGCTGGCATGCGGTCACACCCGGGAGTCACCGCGCGGTTCTGCGAGGCCCTGGCCCAGGCCGGAGTGAATATCGAGACCATCAACACGTCGGAGATCCGGATCTCAGTACTGGTTCGCGCCGAGCAGCTGGACGACGCGGTGCGTGCGATCCACGAGGCGTTCGAACTGGGCGGCAACGAGCCGGCCATCGTCTACGCCGGGACGGGGCGGTAATGAAGCGCCCGGGTGCGGGTGCCCCGCAGGACCCGGGTGCGGGTGCCCCGCAGGACGCCGCGGGTGCGCTGCAGGACGCTCCGACTCTGGCCATTGTCGGTGCCACCGGCGCCGTCGGTACCGTCATGATCGATATCATCAATTCGCGGCCGTCGGTGCCGTGGGTCGGCATCCGGTTGATCGCCTCGGCCCGCTCGGCCGGCAAGCAGATCACGGTGCGAGGCGAGCAGCGGGTTGTCGTCAAACTCAGCCAGGAGGCATTCGACGGCGTGGACATCGCGATGTTCGACGTCCCGGACGAGATTTCCAGGCAGTGGGCCCCGGTCGCTGTGGCGCGGGGTGCGGTCGCCGTGGACAACTCTGGGGCGTTCCGGATGGATCCCGACGTTCCGCTGGTCGTCCCGGAAGTCAATGCTGCGGATGCGGCCCGCAGACCGAAGGGGATCGTCTCCAATCCCAACTGCACGACGCTGTCGATGATGGCCGCAGTGGGCGCGCTGCACCGCGAGTTCGGGCTCACCGAACTGGTGGTGGCCAGCTACCAGGCTGCTTCGGGGGCCGGTCAGCAGGGCGTGGATCGGTTGCACGCTGAGATTGCCGCAGTGGCAGGCAAGGGCGTCGGGATGCGCGGCGGTGACGTCGCCGAGGCGTTGGCCGCAGCGGGGTTAACCACCGAGTCACCGTTTCCGGCTCCGCTGGCGATGAACGTGGTGCCCTGGGCCGGGTCGCTTCAGCAAGACGGCTGGGCCTCCGAGGAGCTCAAGGTCCGCAACGAGTCCCGCAAGATCCTCGGCATCCCCGATCTCAAGGTGTCCGCGACGTGCGTGCGAGTTCCGGTGGTCACCACGCACGCGCTTGCGGTGCATGCAGTGTTCGCCAAACCGGTCACCGTCGCGCAGGCCCGCAAGGTGTTCGCGGCGCAGCCGACCATCGTGCTGGCCGACGACCCGGCCGGCGGGGTATGGCCCACCCCTGCTGCGGTGGTCGGTACGGACCCGACCTACGTCGGCCGCATTCGCCAGGCGCTGGATTTCGCGAATACGTTGGACTTCTTCGTCTGTGGGGACAACCTACGCAAAGGTGCCGCGCTCAACACCTACGAGATTGCCGAGCAACTCGTGCGCTCACGCCAGGCTGCTCACCGGGTCTAATGTGTCGCGGGTCCGAACCGGCCGGACAGCGTCAAGCGAACACCGAGGTGGCCACTTCGGTGCTGATCGGGGGGTATGCGCGAGGTGAACGTAGTGGGCCGGACGGCCGTAGCGACGTCCGTGCTGGCGCTGGCAGTCGGCTGTACAGGCCAGGGATCTGAGCCTTCGGGTGCAGAGCACGCCCAGCACTCAGCCGGCCAGTCGATCTCGGAGCCATCGACCGCGACCTTGCCACCGGATCAGTCCCAGCTACCGGCGGAGCAGACCATCTCGGCGCGGATCAGCGATGGCAAGGTCGACGGCGTGCCGGCCCGAGTCGAGGCGAACCGCGGCACCCGGATACGCATTGAAGTGACCAACGATCGCAGCGACGAGCTGCACGTTCATGGTTATGACAAAACCGTGCCGCTGACCGCGGGCAGCCCGGCCGCGGTGGCGTTCGTGGCCGACCTACCGGGAGTGTTCGAGGTCGAAACCCACGACAGCGGGCTACTGCTGTTCCAGCTCGTGGTCCGCGGATGAGTACCCGGCTGGCCGTGCTGGCCACGGTATTGGCGATCATGTTCATGCTGATCAATCCGGTGCCCGCTTGGGCGCACATCGCCGGCAGCGGTGGTTCGCCCAGCAACTACCAGGCCACGGTGTCCGGGATCCAGCCAGCGGCACCGACCGTGGGGGTGACCGTTGGGGTCGGTGGGCAGTGGGTGCGCGTGACGAACCAGGGCGCGGCGGAGATCGTGATCGTCGGCTACCGCGGTGAGCCGTTCCTGCGATTGTCCGGCAACCGTGTCGAGGTCAATCAACTCAGCAGCACCGCGGCTGAGACCGGGCAGATTCCGGGAGTCCCGGCGGCGGATCAGTCGGCCGAGCCGAGATGGGTGCAACTGCGCGACGGAGACAGCGCCACCTGGACCGACAACCGGATCGATCCGGAATCTCACGGTGACACGCAAGCGTCGGGGTCCTGGGAGCTGCCGCTGGTGGTGGACGGCCGGCAGGTCACCGTCCTGGGCACCTGGGATCGGGTACCGCCGCCGTCACCGTGGCCATGGCTGGGAGCCCTGGTACTGCTCGCCGCCGCGATAGCGGCCATCGGCTGGCGGCGCAACTGGCATCGGCCGATGGCCGCCGTCATCGCCAGTGGAATCCTGGCCTTTGTGCTGCACCTGCTCGGCACCGGATTCGCTCCGCAGCAGGGCGGGCCGGTCTTCGGTTGGATCGGAGTCGGCGCGGTAGGTGCCTTCAGCATGTTGATCGGTGCCGTTGCGGTGATCAGCACAGTGCGCAAAAGTGAGTCAGCACCCGACCGGGCCATCACAGTCGGGATCATGGTGCTGCTGCTGGCCGCCACGGACATCAGCGTGCTGTGGAACTCCCAGCTGCCCTTCGCCGGTCCCGCCGTGCTGGACCGCGCCTTGACTGCGATCACCTACGCCACCGCACTGGGTCTGCTGGTCGCCGGAGGGCGCCTGGTGCGCGAGCGAAGTCTGGTCCGGCGTAGCCAGGGAGAATGAGCGGTGTGGCAACCACAGACTTCCTCGCGCACGGGATTGGTGGGCGGCAGGACCTTCCGTTACCGCTTGATCTGATGGTGCAGGGCGCCGTCTTGGCGTTGCTGGCCTCGTTCTTCGGTCTGGGTGTGCTGTGGCGGACCCCGCGATTGCGTGCTGGGGCGGCAGGGCGGGCAGTACCGCTGCCGATCCAGCGACTGCTGGACAGCACCGCGCTTCGATGGTTGCTACGGTTGCTCGGCCTCGTTGCAACGGCCTACGTTGTCACCACGGCGCTACTGGTACCCGACGACGGGACCAACCCGCTTCCCTACGCGGTGTACGTGCTGTTCTGGGTGGGGATCGTTCCGCTGTCACTGCTGTTCGGCCCGGTGTGGCGGCTGGTCAACCCGCTGCGAACCATTCACCTGCTGCTCGCCGCCATCACCCGCATCCCCGCCGATCGCGGGCTGCTGCCGCTCCCGCAACGGCTTGGCTACTGGCCGGCGGCTTTGTCGCTGCTCAGCTTCGTGTGGTTGGAGCTGGCCGCGCCCAACGGGGCCGCGGTGAACGTGCTGCTGCTCTATCTCACCAGCTATGCTGCCGTCCATCTCAGCGCGGCGCTGCTGTTCGGACAGCGCTGGTTCGCCACCGGCGACGGGTTCGAGGCTTACTCCACGCTGGTCGGCACGATGGCACCTTTCGGCCGGCGTGACGACGGTCGTCTCGTGCTTCGCAACCCCCTGGATGGAGTGGCCACGTTTGGGCCTGCGCCGGGTATCGTGGCCCTGATCGCGGTGCTGCTGGGCTCCACCTTCTTCGACAGCGTCTCCGGTTCGCCGGACTGGACCCGCGCCATCCAGGGGGCGCCGGTGCCGGCGGCTCTGATCTCCACCGCCGGATTGCTCCTGATGATCGCCATTGTGGCTTTCACGTTCATCGGGGCGACCGTGCTGGCCGGTCGTGCCGGTAACCGCGGCCGAAAGCCGGTTCCGGGTCTGCTGGCACACACCGTCATCCCGATCGTGGTGGGTTACGTCATCGCGCACTACTTTTCTTTGCTGCTCTTTCAGGGACAGCAAGCCATCGTCATGCTCTCCGATCCGCTCGGTACCGATGCGGGAATCTCCGGCGCCGTCAACTACGGGCTCGTCACAGCGACCGGTATCGCTTTTATTCAGGTGATCGCGGTCGTCATCGGGCACGTCCTCGCGGTCATCAGTGCCCATGACCGTTCGGTTGCGCTGTTTCCCCGATCAGAAGCCGTCGTGGGGCAGCTCCCACTGATGGTCCTGATGGTCGGGTACACCGTGGGCGGGCTCACACTGCTTTTCGCGGCGTGATTAACGGATCTACTACCTTTACTGGGCCCTACGTGCGGACTCACCGTGCACCAGGTGCGGACACGCGGGGTTAGAGGAGTTCGTGGCTACCGTCGGGAAGGCGGCGGGTGATCCCGCGACGGGCGAGGTGCTCCATAAGCGGGACAGCGACGCGGCGGGTGGTACCGAGGGCTTGGCGAGCCTGGCTGAGGGTGAACGGGGTGGACAGGCCGCCCAGCCGTTCAATGGCGTCATCGTCGGCACCGGGGCCGAGGTAGATCCCGTCGGCGATCTTGAGCAGCTCTCCGGCGCGCACCGCGGCGGCGAGCTGCTTGGTGCCTAACCCGAGCTCGGCGAGCCGGTGTGCTTCGGGTGCGGCGAAGGGCTGTTGCGCGAGTTCGGCGCGGATTGCGGCGATGGCAGTGCGGACTGCGTCGGGTATGCCGGCGGCCGGTCCTCGCAGGTGCACCCGGCCTTGAGCGAGAGCCAGCTGGGAGCCGAGCAGCAGTTCGACCAGTCGCGCGTCGGGCATTCCGGTGAGGCGGCGGGCAGCCTCCAGCGGCATCCCCGGCTCCAGCGGATTCGCCGCGGCGTGCTCGGCAACCGCCGCGGCGAGCAAGTCGGCCCGCTGCGCCAGCAAACTGGGATCGGCCAGCCAGCCACCTACCTGCGCGGCCTCGGCGGGCACCGGCGCGCCCATCGCTCTCAGCTCGTCGCGCCGCACGAACCCGCGGCGGCGCAGCTCGGCGACCCCGTCCGCGACACTGTCCACCATGGACAGCACGGCGGCCCGGGCAGCGGCCGCGCCGCGGCGGCGCAGCACCGGTGGGCGTACATCGAGCACGGTGACCCCGGCGGGGATACGCCGGGCACCGGGATCGCGAACCAGCGCCCGGTCCCCGATCCGCAATGGCAACGGTTGCGCCAGCCCCAGCCGCGCAGTATCCCCACCAAGCGGACGGACCCGCGCCGCTACCGCAGCCGCCCCCACATGCAGCACCACATGCTCCGGCAGCTCGGTGGCTGACCACCCCGACATGGAGACATATCGGGGTGCAGAGGGGCCGGTTTGCCCCGATATGTCTCCATGTCGGGCCACGGGGTACAGCCGGACGTCGATGGTGGAGGTGGGCAGCCAGGTTTCCGGGGTGAGTAGGGCATCGCCGCGGCGCACGGCTTCGCGGGGCAACCCTCGCAGGTTGACTGCCACCCGGGCCACCGCGGGCGCGGACTGCACAGGTGTGCCCAGCGACTGCAAGCCTCGCACGCTCACCCGCCGCTGCCCGACCGCCAGCGCCAGCTCGTCGCCGACCTGGATCGTCCCGGCGGCCAGCGTGCCGGTGACCACGGTGCCCACGCCACGGATGGTGAAGGCGCGATCCACCCAAAGCCGGACGTCGGCCTCGACGTCCGGCGCGGGCAGCTCAGCGACCAATGAGCCCAGCGCGGCCCGCAGCTCGTCCAGCCCGGCCCCGGTGACGCCGGAGACGCAGACCGAGCCGACCTTATCCAGCGACGACCCGGTCAGGTGCACCAATGCCTCCTCGCGGGCCAGCTCGGGGTCCATCAGGTCACTGCGAGTCACCACTAGCAAGCCATGCCGGACGTCCAGCGCGTGCAGTGCCTCGAGGTGCTCCCGGGACTGCGGCATCCAGCCCTCGTCGGCCGCCACCACGAACATGACGGCGGGCACCGGCCCGACCCCGGCGAGCATGTTGGGCACGAACCGCTCATGCCCGGGCACGTCAACGAACGCCACCGTCGACCCGGTGGGCAGGGCCGTCCAGGCGAACCCGAGGTCGATGGTCATCCCCCGCCGGCGCTCCTCCGCCCACCGGTCGGGCTCCATCCCGGTCAACGCCCGTACCAGAGTGGACTTGCCGTGGTCGACGTGACCTGCGGTGGCTATGACATGCATGCCAGTACAGCGCCCCGTACCGCGGCGTCCTGCTCGGCCGGCAGCGCGCGCAGGTCGAGCAGGCAACGGCCGCGTTCGACCCTGCCGAGCACCGGCGGGTTACCGGCACGCAACGGTGCGGCGAAGCGCTCCGGCAGGCTGACCGCAGCGCTGTCCAGCGTCACTCCCGGCGCGCCGCCGCCCCCCACCGTGGCTTGTGACGCCACCGCCGTCGCATCAACCCCGAGCGCGGTCAGTGCCGCCGCGATCACCGCCGCCCGCCGGTGCAGCGAGCCGGGGTCTGCGGCCAGGGCCGCCGTCGTCGGTGTCATCGGGCCCTGCAGGGTGGCTTCCAGTGCCGCGAGGGTCAGCTTGTCGACGCGCAACGCCCGGGCCAGCGGGTGCCGGCGCAGCCGGGTCACCAGTTCCGCTGAGCCCAGCAGCAGCCCGGCCTGTGGACCGCCGAGCAGCTTGTCGCCGCTGGCCGTGACCAGGTCAGCGCCCTGAGCCAGCATCGTGGCGGCGTCCGGTTCGTCGGGCAGCCGAGGGTGCGGCGCCAGCAGGCCCGAGCCGATGTCGGCGACCACCGGCACACCCAGCCCGGTCAGCTGCGCCACGGGCACCGACGAGGTGAACCCGGTGATGCGGAAGTTGGACGGATGCACCTTGAGGACGAACCCAGTTTGCGGCCCGATGGCCGCGGCATAGTCCTGGCGGGCGACCCGGTTGGTGGTGCCGACCTCACACAGCCGGGCACCGGTGGACACCAGCAAGTCGGGAATGCGAAATCCGTCACCGATCTCCACCATCTCGCCGCGGGCCAGCACGATCTCCCGGCCGGCCGCCAGCGCGGTCGCTGCGAGCACCAGCGCTGCGGCGCCGTTGTTCACCACGTGCACCGCTGGTGCCACCGGTACCGCCTGCGCCAGCGCAGCCAGGGCACCCGCCCCGCGGCGGCCCCGCCCGCCGGTGGCCAGGTCGAGTTCGACATCGGTGGTGCCGGCGGCGGTGCCTAGCGCTTCGATCGCTGCCGCGGACAGCGGTGCCCGGCCGAGGTTGGTGTGCAGCAACACCCCGGTGGCGTTGAGCACCGGGCGCAGGGTCGTCGCGGTGTCCGGCAAGCTGGCCAACACGTTGGCGACGACATCGGCTGGTGGCAAGGTACCTTCGCGCACCCGCTGCTGGGCGGCGATCACCGCCTGCTTGACCTGCGGTCGCCCGAGCTTTTCGACGGCGGCCGCAATAGCCGGATCGGCCAGCACCGCGTCGGTGCGAGGCACCTGCCGGCGCAGATCCATGGTCAGCACGGTAACTCGTCCGGGACTCTAATTCTGCCCGGGACCCGTGATCCCCGTGAGCAGCGCGGTGATCTCCGCCATTCCGACGCCGAGAGTCGCGAACCCTTCGGTCATCTTCTGATCCACCCGGTCACCTTGTGATCTAGACCGGCGATCGCCCGGCGCTGTTCCAGCTGAGTCTCCCCAGGGCGTTGAGGGCCTGGGTGTGGACACGCAGCTCGGCGCGAACCTCCGAGACGTCACGGCCGGCACCGGCAGCCAAACACGCGGGCGCCGGCAGCATCGAAGCTGCTCAGCGCCACCTGCTCGCGAAGCAGGACGATCTCGCGCTCCAAGATGGCCACGCGGGTCACGATGTCCGTCGTTGGAGTCCGGCACGGCCGCGATCCTCACTGCGCGCCGGCGGTTGGCGGAGGCGGACGGGAATCGAACCCGCCTGACCGAGATACTCGATCACGTCGGTGTTGAAGACCGCGGGGCCCACCAGGCGCCCAGACGCCTCCGCGCGAAATCTTAGGGGCTGATCGAACTACTGCGCCATTCGGCTCAATACCGTTGCTCTATTCGCTGGCAGGCTGAGCGTGAACCACCTACTCGGCGTAGCGCTGAGGTCTCGCGGAGATATCACACCGCAGTACCATGCCGCGGTCGCCAACCGTACCTCAGCGACCCACGCAACCGTCTCAGGAAAGGGCGGACTCACCGTTGACGTTGACGAGGCTGCTGGACTACCTGCCGCGCGGCAACTTGCTCGACGACATCGCCTGGAGGAAGCGACATCACATCGTGTTGTGGGTGCTGGGCCTGCACCTGCCGGCGTTGTTCATATTCGCCCTCCTGCTTCGCCACGGCCTGCTGGCCAGCCTTGCCGGACTGGCCCCGCTGATCGGCTGCATGCTGCTCGGTGTCTGGAAATCGCAACGACGGGTTGCCTCATTCTTCACCTCCGCCGGGCTGGTGTACTGCTCTGCAGCACTGGTTGTGTTCTCCAGAGGTTCCATCGAGGCCCATTTCCACTTCTTCATCATCATTGGAATCATCGCGCTATACCAGGACTGGGTGCCGTTCCTGTGGAATATCATCTTCACGGTGCTCAGCCACGGAATCGGGACCGCGTGGCAAGCAGGTTTGATCTTCAATCATCCGGCCGCGCAAGTGAATCCGTGGGTCTGGTCCCTCATCCACGGCGTGGCGGTGCTTTTCGCCTGCGTCGGCGTGGTGATTTTCTGGCGTACCACCGAGGACGAGCAGCACACGTCGATGCGCTTGGCGACCCAGCTGGCCGATGTCGAGCTCAGCAAACGCAAGTTCACCTCCGAGCTGTTGGTCAATCTCGCGCGACGCAACCAGAGCATGCTTTACCGGCAGCGCGATATCATCAACCAGCTCGAGGACAGAGAGCGCGACCCGGACGCGCTGGGTGACTTGTTCCGCCTCGATCACCTGGCCACTCGCATTCGGCGCAACGCGGAGAACCTGCTGGTCCTCTCTGGTGAGGAAGCACCCCGGACCTGGAGCGAGCCGGTTGCCCTCATCGATGTCGTGCGCGCCGCGATCGCGGAAACAGAACACCGGGATCGGGTCGACTTTTCTGTCGACGAGCGCCTGACGGTGCTCGGGCACACCGCGACCGATCTTACCCATGTGCTGGCTGAGCTGGTGGAGAATGCAGTGCGGTTTTCTCCGCCGCAGGCCAAGGTCACCATCCGAACCCGCTCCTGCTTACGGGCTTCCGGCGAGGTCGTCATCGCCATCGAAGACTGGGGCGTCGGGATGCGACCAGAGGACCTCGCGCACGCCAACGACCTGCTGGCGTGCCCCCGTGACATCGACATGGCGGCTTCCCACCGGCTCGGGCTGCACGTGGTGGCGCGCCTGGCGACCCGTCACGGTATCCGGGCGTCGCTCAGCGATACCCCGGGTTCTGGCATCACGGCGGTGGTTGCACTGCCCGCAGAGGTGTTCGCCGACGATCGGCTGGGGCTGACCGGGCAATCGCCGCTGCTTCCCAGGATTCCGCAGCCACGGAGCCCTGCGGACACCGAGCCCCAGCCGGACCGCAACTGGACGGGCTGGTGGACGCCGACTCGGCTGCCGAGGGTGGAGGAGTCGAGCTGGTCGCCCGTCCCGATCACCACCGGTCCCCAGCTCAATCGCCGGGTGCCGCAGGCGAGCCTGACCCCAGAACTGCGCCGGGCGTTACCTGTGGCTGGCCGGGCCATCGCCGCACCGACCGCGACCTCCGACGCGAAGCTGGCCAGGGATGCGCTGTCGCGTTACCAGGCCAGCCGGCAGGCCGCCCAAGAACAGTTGGACGCTGGGGACCGGTCGTGAGCGTGGCGCAAGGGCAACTCGACTGGCTCGTGAACGACTTCACTCGAGACACGCCGGGGGTGCTGCATGCCCTCGTCGTGTCCGGCGACGGCCTGCTGCTGGCTTCGTCTGCTGAAGTGGACGCGAACCTTGGCGACCAGCTTTCCGCCATCACCTCCGGACTGGTGAGCCTGTCCAGGGGCGCAGCGCAGCTGTTGAGCCTGGCTCCGGTGAGCCAGACCATCATCGAGATGACCGGCGGCTACCTGTTCGCGACGTCAATCAGCCAGGATTCCACGCTCGCTGTCGTGGCCCAGCGGCATTGCGACATGGGCATGGTGGGCTACGAGATGACGATGCTCGCGTCCCGAGTAGGCCACGCCTTGACCCCGGCGCCCCGTTCCGACCTGCACAGTCCAGCTCGGCACAGCGCACCCTAGGGCTCGCCCGAAGGCAGTCGGATTGTCCCCGGCATACGCGACATGAGATCTTGGAGAGATTGCTTGATGGGCTCCGCAGCCGTGAAGGAAGGGCGGCCAGATGTCCCGGCCGCCGACCGCCCGCTGATCCCGCTCAAGATTCTGGTGGCGGGCGGGTTCGGGGTCGGAAAGACCACGTTCGTCGGGTCGCTGTCGGAGATCCCGCCGTTGAGCACCGAGCAGGCGATGACCTCGCCGTCGGCCACGGTGGCGATGGACTTCGGCCGTATCACCTTCGACGATCAGCTCGTCCTCTACCTGGTCGGAACGCCTGGCCAGGAACGCTTCTGGTTCATGTGGGACGAGCTCGCCCGCGGCGCGGTCGGTGCCGTCGTGCTGGTTGACATGCGGCGGCTCGACGACTGCTTCCCGGCGATCGACTACTTCGAGAATCGCCAGATCCCCTTCGCGGTTGCGGTGAATCAGTTTCCCGATGGTCCCGCCTGCCCAGAGGACGCCGTACGGACCGCGCTGGCGCTGCCCCCGGAGTGCCCGCTGATGCGGATGGACGCCCGCGAGCGCCATTCCAGCCTCGATGCGCTCGTGACCTTGGTCCAGCACGCCTTAGTGCCCCGTGCAGATTGACGCAGGGCATGTTGACCCAGGTCCCGGCCACTCGTGATGAGCGGCCGGGACGTAGTGATGGATACCGTGCGTTACGCGGCGAACTCAGCTGACGCCGAGTTGGTCCGCGGCCATCTTGGTGCCCTCGACCCGGTTCTTGATCTTCTGGAACGCGATGTCACGAGCATAATCTGGCGAACCGTGGTTCGGCTTCTCATCAATGCTGAACGGCGAGAAGCCGCAGTCATCGGTGGAACCGATCCGTTCCTTCGGTATGAAGTTGGATGCTCTCACCAGCGCATCACAGACCTCTTGGGCGCTCTCCGGCCGTGGGCTCTGCGTCACGCACACCCCGATGTAGGCCATCTGTGCGACGCCATCTGCATCGTCGCGAAGGTGCTGGCCGATGGACTCGTAGACCGGGTCCTTGTCGCGCTCACTCGCCAGCTGGATGAGGAAGTAGCCGGCATTCATCTGGAACATGCTGGGAAGCAGGTTGTTATAGGGCACGTCGGCACTGTGGACCGAGTCCCGGTCGCCGCCCGGACAGGTGTGGATTCCGATCTTCTGGCGCTCCGCCGCCGAGAAACGAGCAAGCACGCGGTTGTTCAGCTCGATGAAGTGCGGCAGCAAGCCAGCGCCCGTCCACGGGTTGCGTGGATCTTCGCGGGTGGCAAGCCGGCCTTCGGTGAAGTCGATGGAAACCCGAGCCGCGCCAGCTGCAAATGCTTCGCGGATGTCCTTCTCACATTCGTTGACGAGGTCTTCCTCGAATTGGTCTCGGGAGTAGCCGGGAACCTCATCCTTCAGGGGGTAAAGGAGGGCCAGCATGGAGGGCGCGATGACGGCTTGCTTCATGGGCACGTGCGCGTAGCCAATGGACTTCTTCAAGGTGTCAGCTGCGTAGGTCTTGTAACGCAAGGGCCCGCCGGTAAGGCGGGGCAACTGCCGTCCATGGCCGTCAGCAAAGATCGCGAAGAACTGGCCGCCCGGGCCGAGATTATCAGCCAAGCCGGTTCCGGCCAGTGTGTCGGTGATGGGGTAGGTGGCGAAGCTCGACCAACGCTGTTCGCCGTCAGAGATGATCGGTGATCCGGTAGCCTCAAAGCGTTCGATCGAGTCGCGGACCGCAGCGTCCTGCTCAGCTTCCAGCTCTTCCTTGCTGACCTGTCCTTGATCATATCCCGCATAGGCAGCCTGGAGCTTGGATGGACGGGGAAGGGAGCCAACGGGCTCCGTGGGAATTCCGGTCGCAGTCCTTGGATCGTACTCGGTCATAACTTCCTCTCTCATTGATTTGAGTAGATGGACCGGTGATTATCGCTGCTATAAACTCCTTCCGGTCGCGATTAATATTCTGCGCCGCGGGAGTGGCTGCCGCAGACCAGCCGGCTGGCAGGTGGTAGGCAGACACAGACAGGTCTGTCTAGCTGTGACTTGGATCATAATCAGGTAGCAATGAATTGGTCAATGACACGCACGTAGCTCAGCGCCGACGCAACCGTCCGACCAGCGCCGACACGGTGATCACCGACAGCGTGAGAGCGCGGCTCACGGGGACCGCAGTATCCCAGTGCGGCTACCTTGAGGATATTGAACGAGGTGCCCGGGCATGATCACTGTTTGTGTGCATTGGACTACAGATTTGTCGCGCAACGCACGCATCCGGGGTCATGGTGTTCTGACAGTAGCGGCCCGCGGCCACAGGTGCCGTTGCAGGCTTAGCTGCGCGTCTCCTCCACCAGCCATGACAGGTATTCGGTGCTGCCACCGGTAATCGGCGTCACGACGATCTCGGGTACGTCGTAGCTGTGGTTGGCCTTGATGTGCTCGGTCAGCGCGGCGACCTGATC
The DNA here is from genome assembly GCA_035640975.1 of Pseudonocardiaceae bacterium. Lineage (GTDB taxonomy): Bacteria > Actinomycetota > Actinomycetes > Mycobacteriales > Pseudonocardiaceae. The sequence goes on along the minus strand of DASQVB010000251.1, from coordinate 3,883 downwards.
GGTGGCGGTCTTGATCTCCACCCGCCACTCTTGCTCAGTCTGCACCGCGCCCTCCCAGCGGTACACGCTGGTGATCGGCCCGACGATCTGCGCACACGCACCGAGCCTGGCTTCGACGACCCCGGCAGCGAGGGCTCGAGCAGCGTTCTCGCTGCCTGTTGTCGACGCGACGACGACGTGATCAGAGAGCATGGGAGTAAATCGTAAGTCGCTATGACGGGCTGCCCCAACCCCCGCCACTAGACCATCCCCCACCGGGATGCACCCGGCACCACCCGAGCGCGACCGCAGCTCATAGCGCCACACCCGCAGCGGGTAGTCCAGCTCCATCGCCTCGGCGGGGGTGTTTCGGGTGTTGGTCATTCCGGTGTGTATCCCGGACATGCCGGGACGGCCGGGCGTACCGCCCTCGCCGCCGCCCAGCGTCTCGTAGTAGCTGAGCGGATGGTCCCCGCCGGCGCCGATGAGCAGCCGTGCGGCAGGAGCCGCAACTGCGTACCGGGTCCATTGCTGCTCACTGTGGGCCAAACTTGAGCCACCCCTCGCTCGACACCCACGGCCTGGTGGTCCGGGGTGGTCGGTACCTTCACCGCTTTGGCCGATGACCCGCCGCGTGCCCGACGACATCGGTGAACGCTCGGAAATCGACGCGCCTGTACGCTAAGTGACAATTACTTCTACTGAGCGTTATCCTCGCCTCGATGGAGGTCGCTGTCTCAAGACGAGGGCGGTATCGGTGACGAGAGTGACTCGCTCGGTGTCGATGCGATCTGTCGCGCTGCTCGGACTGCTGGCTCTCACGGCCGCTTTCGCCGCCGCGGGGCAGGGCAGCGCGACGCAGACCGGCTGCACTCGTACGATCAGCCGAGCCGACGAGGTGCACGCTGCGCTGGCTGCGGCCGCACCCGGGGACACCTTGTGTTTCAGCGGCGCTGACCTGGCCGGTGCGGCCCTGATGATGACCAGATCGGGTACTCCCGACGCGCCGATTCGCCTCCTCTCGGACGGGCACACCAAGGTCCACGAAGTCCAGATCATCGCCGATTACGTCCTCATTCAAGGCTTCACGATCGCCGGCGGTGGCGAGCTGCTCCTGTCAGGAACCGGGATCATCGCGCAGAAGAACACGGTCCGCGATACTCAACGAAGCGGGATCGTCTGCGCTTCATGTATCGACTCCACCATCGACTCCAACACCGTGCACCATGCCGCCGCCACCGGCATCTCCATCAGCGGGCAACGAATCACCGTTCGCGCCAACGTCGTGAGCTCGACGGTGGCCGATGTAGAGGGCAGCGCCATTGGCGTGCGCTTTTTCGGCACCGGGCACCAAGTCCTCAGCAATACTATTCGGGACATTTCCGACAATCAAAACCGAACTCCCCCCCAGGTCGCCTGCTTCCAGACCTTTGACACCGGCCGCCCACCCACCTTCGATGTCGTGATCTTGGGCAATGCCTGCGGGAACGTCGACGGCCAGTGTGTGATCGCCACCGGCGACGAGAGTGGCAACGGTGACGCCCCCCGCGACGCCCGGTCGATCACATTCACCGGTAACACCTGCGCAGTCAACGGTGACCACGCCGTGGGTCTACGACGCTGGCCACACGCCGACATGCACAAGAACAAACTCTCCGGCCCGAACCTGAAGCGCGGAATAGCTATCAGCGACGGCTCGACCGGCTGCACCGTCAAAGCCAACACCACACCCGCCAACGTTCCCGCTGTCGAGATCGACGACTCCTCCCGGCCGGGCTTCCGAGATCAAGATAAGAATCCTTTCTGACCATAAAGGGTCGATAGCCAGTACCATTGAAAAGGTGTCGAGCACCCCGTCAGGGCGCCGGCTAGACCTCGTGCACCGCATCGGCGCAGCGGTGCTCGGTTTCGGGTTGTGCGTATTCGGAGCACTCGGGGTCGCCAACCGGCTGGAGTTTCTCGCGGTGCAGGGGCCGACCGTGCTGGGCTTGGCGTCCAACGGCCTGCTGTCGGCGATCTCGCTGATCGTCGGTGGCGTCCTGATCGGCGCTGCCGTGCGCGGTGGCAGGAGCTCCTCGACGATCACGGTGGTCGTGGGTCTGCTCTTCCTGCTCTCCGGTCTGGTCAATCTCGCCGTGTTGGACACCGAACTCAACCTGCTGGCGTTCCGGATGTCGAATGTGATCTTCAGCTTCATCGCCGGGATGCTGCTGCTCTTCCTCGGCGCCTACGGTCGCTTCAGCGGTGGCTTGGCTGCAGACAATCCGTACTACCAGCACCGGCATCACCCCGATCCGAGCTCCAGGGGGGAACACCGCGACGAGGAGGATGAGCGCTGGGTTGCTGCCGAGGTGGCGGTCGCTGAGGGCCACGCCACCCCAGAGCAAGAACAGCAAGTCCGCGAGGACGCGCAGCGCCGCGCCAACGAAGCGCGCCGGCGCGCCTGGGAGGCTTACGAAAGCCGCCAAGTCCGCCGCCCGAACTCCCGGTAGCTGTCAGCGGTCAGCCCTGCGGTGCTCACCTGCTCGCCTCAGTAGCAGTAACTGGCTTCGCCATAACTGCCGTTGGAGCTTCCACTGGCGCTAGCGCAGGTCTCAGTGGAGGTATAGCCGTACTGGGCCAAGCCGAACAGGTTCCACTTGGAAGTTTGGGGAATGCTCTTGCCATCGGCGCCGGCATCGCCGTGGCCACCGTTGGCGCCTTGATCTCCTACGCTGAACAACGACAGGACGGTGCGGGCCGGCAGTAGCTCCACGTGCTGGCCCTCGAGCTCGGCCAAGCTCATCGTGACAGACATCGAGGCCTCCTAGGAAAGGCGGATCCTGATACTGAGGAACGAAAACACCGCACCGGTGGCAGTACCGATTCGGTATCACCCACCGTGCCCAGGCGATAGCGCTATGCGCAATCAGTAGCTGTACGTAATTGGTCCCGAGTAACTACCTAGCTTCCGAACCGACCTCGGCTGAGGTAACACCAGCCCGCCGGATGACGACAAACGGGCCAGAGAGTCCCCGCGCAGCCCCGCCCCCGACCTGTGGCGGGGCTCTCTGCTGTCTGAAGTGGGGCCGTCTGGCAGTGTGAGCCAGCCCACCACCCCAGGGCGCGACTTGCAGGGGTTACTACCCGGTAATATAGTGGTTGTTACCGGTGAGTAGGAGCGCACCCGACTGCTTCGGAGCGAGACATGGGCCACTACAAGAGCAACCTCCGCGACCTGGAGTTCAACCTCTTCGAGGTGTTCCGGATCCAGGACCTGATGGGCGTCGGTCCATTCGCGGAGATGGACCTCGACACTGCGCATGACGTACTCGCCGAGATCGACCGGCTGGCCCGCGGGCCACTGGCGGAGTCCTTCGCCGACTGCGACCGCAACCCGCCGGTGTTCGACCCCGACACGCACACCGTCGAACTCCCGGCGTCGTTCAAGAAATCCTTCCAGGCGCTCTGGGACGGCGAGTGGTACCGGCTGGACCTGCCTACCAACCTGGGTGGCTACGGTGCGCCGCCCGCGCTGCGCTGGGCCGGTTCGGAGCTGATGCTGGGCGCGAACCCGGCTGCGTTCATGTACGCAGGCGGCCCCAACATGGCTCGCGTGGTGCACGACGAGGGTACTAAAGAGCAGCAGCGTTGGGCGCAGTTCATGATCGATCGAGGCTGGGCCTCCACCATGGTGCTCACCGAGCCCGACGCGGGTTCCGATGTGGGTGCCGCGCGGACCAAGGCCATCCCGCAGCCCGACGGTTCCTGGCACATCGAGGGCGTGAAGCGCTTCATCACCTCGGCCGAGCACGATCTGACCGAGAACATCATGCACATGGTGCTCGCCAGGCCGCAAAAACCTGGGATCGATCCAGTGCCCGGCACGAAGGGCCTGTCGCTGTTCCTGGTCCCGAAGTACCGC
>DASQVB010000250.1:0-10834 GCA_035640975.1 Pseudonocardiaceae bacterium | reverse complement strand
GGGAGGGAGGCGCAACGCGATGAGCGAGATGCGTGTCGTCGGGGTCCGGGTGGAGTTGCCGGCGAACCAGCCGATCCTGCTGCTGCGGGAGGCCGAGGGCGAGCGCTACCTGCCGATCTGGATCGGTTCTGGGGAGGCGACCGCTATCGCCCTGGAACAGCAGGGCGTGCAACCGGCCCGGCCGATGACCCACGACTTGCTGCGAGACGTGATCACTGCGCTGGGACGGGAGCTCAAGCAGGTCCGGATCACCGAGCTACAGGAGGGGACCTTCTTTGCCGAGCTTGTCTTCGACGGCAACGTGCGGGTCTCTGCCCGGCCGAGTGATTCGGTCGCCCTGGCACTGCGGGCCGGGGTGCCCATCCACGCCGAGGAGTCGGTACTCTCGGAGGCGGGCCTGATCATCCCGGATGAGCAGGAGAACGAGGTTGAGAAGTTCCGCGAGTTTCTCGACTCGGTCTCGCCGGAGGACTTCCGCGGAGCGGATACCTAGTCGACGCTGTCGCGCAGCGGTCACCTGGTTGAGCCTGGTCACGCCCTTGAGCTGAAGTAGAGGTTGAGGCTCTCCCGCGCGCCGCATTGACCGGCTACGCTGCGGCAGCCTACCGTCGGGCTGCACAGCGAGTGGCCCGTACGGACCACCGGCTTGAGTCATGGGAGGAATGGGTGGTCGACGGACCGCACGGCCGAGCGGAAACCCCGGCGTATGACTTCACACCGTCTGGGACCGACGAGCCGGCCGAGCAAGGCACCCTGTTCCCGGACTCAGTTCTCGCCGATCCGCACGGCGTGATCGATCAGCTGCTGGGATACCGCGGTTCGGCGGCCTGCCAGATCGCCGGGATCACCTACCGACAGCTGGATTACTGGGCTCGGACAGACCTTGTCGTGCCCTCGATTCGCGGTGCGTCCGGTTCGGGCAGCCAGCGGCTGTACTCGTTCAAGGATGTGCTGGTCCTCAAAGTGGTCAAGAGGCTGCTGGACACCGGGGTCTCGCTGCAGAACATCCGCTTGGCGGTTGAGCACCTGCGCCGCCATGGGGTCCACGATCTGGCTCGTATCACGTTGTTCAGCGACGGCACCACCGTCTACGAGTGCACCTCTCCCGAGGAAGTGGTGGATCTGCTGCAGGGCGGGCAGGGAGTGTTCGGCATCGCCGTGAGCGGTGCGATGCGGGAGATCGCCGGATCGATCAGCCAGTTTCCGCCGGAGCGGGCCGATGGCGGCCATGTGGCCACTGGTGAAGACGAGCTGACCAAGCGCCGACGGACCCGTCGAATCAGCTGACACTGTGCATGCGGTCACAGCGTTGTGCTGAGAGCGTGATGCGGTCCGACTTCTGGGTAGGCTGGCTGGGTAGTCGCCGACCCCGCGCGGCAGAGCTCCGGTCATCGTGGTCCGGGCGCCGAAGGAGCGAATTCTTCCCGGCACCTCTCAGGCGAACACCGACCGCACGGGTCAGACGGCCACGGTTCGACCTGATACCCGGAGGCCATCGCGATGAATCCTGCTGACCGGCGCCCGCTGTCTGAGCTGGAGCACGGCACACCGTTCGCTGATCGGCACATCGGGCCGCGCCCGGCCGAGTTGACTCGGATGTTGGACGCCATCGACGTGGAGTCGCTGGACGAATTGGCGCAGTTGGTCCTGCCGCCTGGCCTGGCCGACCCGGACGCCGTTCCGGACCTGCCGCCACCGGCCACCGAGGCACAGGCGCTGGCTGAGTTACGCGAACGGGCCGCCCGGTGCCGTCCGCGAGTGCCGATGATCGGGATGGGGTACCACGGCACGGTCACCCCGCCGGTGATCCGCCGTTCGGTGCTGGAGAACCCGGCCTGGTACACCGCCTACACGCCTTATCAACCGGAGATCTCCCAGGGCCGGCTCGAAGCGCTGCTCAATTTTCAGACGATGGTGGCGGACCTCACCGGCTTGTCGGTGGCCAATGCTTCATTGCTCGATGAGGCCACCGCGGCGGCCGAGGCGATGACCCTGTTGCACCGGGCCGACCGGGGCAGCTCATCCCGATTCGTCGTCGACGCCGACACGCTGCCGCAGACGCTGGCGGTGCTGACCACCCGTGCCGAACCGCTGGGCATCGAGCTGGATGTCGTCGACGTGGCGGCAGGGCTCCCGGACGGCGAATTCTTCGGGGTGTTGCTGTCCTATCCAGGTGCCTCCGGTGCGGTGCGTGACCACGCGATGCTCATCGAGCAGGCGCACCAGCGCGGCGCTGCGGTTGCCGTCGCGGCTGACCCGCTGGCGCTGGCCCTGCTCCGTCCACCAGGCGAGATCGGCGCCGACGTCGCGATCGGCTCCACCCAGCGCTTCGGGGTGCCGATCGGCTTTGGCGGACCGCATGCCGCTTACCTGGCCGTGCGACCCGGCCTGGAGCGTCAGCTGCCCGGTCGGCTGGTGGGGATGTCCCGGGACGCTGATGAGAACCCGGCGTACCGGCTGGCGCTGCAGACCCGGGAGCAGCACATCCGCCGGGAGAGGGCGACCAGCAACATCTGCACCGCGCAGGTGCTGCTGGCGGTGATGGCGTCGATGTACGCGGTATACCACGGCTCTGACGGGTTACGTGACATCGCCCGGCGGGCGCACCGGATGGCCGTGGTGCTGGTCGCCGGATTACGCGCCGGCGGCGTCGAGGTGGCGTCCGAGGCATTCTTCGACACTGTGCTGGCCAGGGTGCCGGGTCGGGCGGCCGAAGTGGTGGCAGCCGCCCGGACGGCTGGTGTGGACCTGCGATTGGCCGGTGCCGACCACGTCGGAATCAGCTGTGCCGAGACCACCACCCGCAGGCACCTGCAGCTGGTCTGGGATGCCTTCGAGGTGCGTGGCGCCGACCCGGACGTCCTCGATTCCCAGACGCCGGACGCCATTCCCGCCGCGTTGCGGCGGACCTCGCCGTTCCTGACTCACCCGGTGTTCTCGGCCTACCGCAGCGAGACGGCGCTGCTGCGTTACCTGCGCGCGCTGGCCGACAAAGATCTGGCGTTGGATCGCAGCATCATCCCGCTTGGCTCGTGCACCATGAAGCTCAACGCCACCGCTGAGCTGGAGCCGATCACCTGGCCGCAGTTCGCCGAGCTGCACCCGTTCGCTTTCCGGCAGGATGCGCAGGGCCTGCTCGAAGTGGTCAGCGACCTGGAGCAATGGTTGGCCGTGCTCACCGGTTATGACGCGGTCAGCCTGCAGCCCAACGCCGGCAGCCAGGGCGAGTTCGCCGGCCTGCTGGCGATCCGTGCCTATCACCGCAGCCGCGGCGAGACCGGCCGCGACGTCTGCCTGATCCCGTCCAGCGCGCACGGCACCAACGCTGCCTCGGCGGTGATGGCCGGGATGCGGGTCGTGGTCGTCGGATGCGACCGCAACGGCGATGTCGACCTCGACGACCTCCGCGCGAAGATCGCCAAACACGGTGCCGAGCTGGCTGCCATCATGATCACCTATCCGTCCACGCACGGGGTGTACGAGTCCGCTGTGACCGACGTGTGTGCGCTGGTGCACGAGGCCGGGGGACAGGTCTACGTCGACGGGGCCAACCTCAACGCGCTGCTCGGGCTGGCCCGACCGGGTCGCTTCGGCGCCGACGTCAGCCACCTCAACCTGCACAAGACGTTCTGCATCCCGCACGGCGGCGGCGGACCCGGAGTGGGTCCGATCGGAGTCCGAGCCCACCTGACGCCCTTCCTACCCGGACACCCACAGACGGCTCCCGATGCTGTGGTGGGTCCGGTAGCCGCAGCACCGTGGGGCAGCGCGTCGATCCTGCCGATCTCCTGGGCCTACATCCGGATGATGGGTGCTGAGGGCCTGCGCCGCGCCACGCTCACCGCGGTGGCAGCCGCGAACTACGTGGCCCGGCGCCTCGGACCGCATTTCCCGGTGCTCTACGCCGGCAATAGGGCGCTGGTGGCCCACGAGTGCATCCTGGATCTGCGACCGATCACCAAAGCCACCGGCGTCACCGTGGACGATGTCGCCAAGCGGTTGGCCGACTATGGGCTGCACGCCCCGACCATGTCCTTCCCGGTAGCCGGCACGCTGATGGTGGAGCCGACCGAAAGCGAGAACCTTGCTGAGCTGGATCGCTTCTGCGACGCCATGATCGCGATCCGGAAAGAGATCGACCGGCTCGCCGAGGGGGAGTGGCCCGCCGAGGACAACCCGTTGCGTTGCGCGCCGCACACCGCGACTTGCCTGACGGACAAGTGGGATCACCCCTACAGCCGGGAACTCGCCGCCTACCCGATGGGTCGCACGGCCGACAAGGTGTGGCCGCCGGTGCGGCGGATCGACCAGGCTCACGGGGATCGCAACCTGGTCTGCTCCTGCCCCCCGATGGAGGTGTTGCAGTCCTGACCAGCGACTTTAAAAGTCGAATATCACTCCGCCAGTCGTCCGGACCGCGACGCACCTGTTGGAAAACTCCTGCTTATAGTGTCGTGGTTCACCGTTCCACGTTCCTGACGCGGCCACGATCACCGGGTTGAACTCCAGAGTGCATGGCCCCGGGGCCTCGGGAATTCCTTCGATCCGGCCATCTACCTTGCTTAACTGCTCACAGGCTGCAGCCGGGTTGGGGTGGGAGCCGCCATCCGGCGAGCATGACAATGTCACGCTGGCGATGGGCTCGCCACTGGCCGCTGATGTTATGGAAAGCCTGAAAGAGGTCTGTGGTTCCACAGTGTGGCTAGCAATATCTATTTTCTCAGACCGGTTGCCACCGATGACTTCAATTCCTCGGGTGCCGATAATGCCATTAAGTTCGTGATGCACGACATAGGGGGCAACAGCTGGCAGGCCGATCTCGGGCAGGCGGCCAACCACTTCAATACCCCAGTACTCAGGCTGCCTGATGTACCTCAGCGGGGAAAGGAAGACTTCCATATTGAAGTACGGTTTCTCACCGCTGACAACCAACACATGTCGCGGAGGCTGGGTTCGTAAGGTGATGACACGCGTAGAGTCAAAATCGATTACCCGGTATGACTGGGGGGTTGGCAATGCTTGAAAAGTGTGTGTCTGTTCCTCACTCATGACGATCTCCGTTCGCGGTCTCTCTTGCTTTCCTCGCCGACGCTGAGTCTTCCTGGGATGCTTCGTTAAAATGCGACGACCTCCGCACTGCCCTGGAGTTGGTGCGACCTGTAGATCTGCAGCGTCCCGGTCGGTCCTGGGGGTGGAACGAATGCACCCGAGCGATCAATCGTCTCGATACCCAGGGTGTCGAAGGAAACATTGTCGCCCATACTCAGCCTCATCTTCGGCACCAGGAGCGTAAAGGAACGGACGAAGGCATCGGGTACGTCCTCCAGTGTGACCGTGACGATCTCGCCCAACGGGGCATCTCGCCTAGTGATATCGTCGCCGCTAAAACTGAGGTCGAGTTCTGCGTCCTTGTAGGAGAATTGGGGCATCGCTGCGATGCTGGACCTGGAATAGCGGATCACGATGGGTCCCGTGATGTTGAACAGGTTCGCTTCTTCGACGTGCTTTGAGCTGGCCGCCGCTCCCAGTTCTCGTGACATGAGAGTCCTCCTATCGTGAAAGGCCGGGCGGCCTGATGTTCGTTATTTCGATGGTCGTCCCTGAGAGATCGAGGACAGGGCACCTCGACGCACTGTCCCGTCCGCCGACAACCAGCAACCACAGGAAGGAGGGCGAGCAACGCTTTGTAAGTACGTCCTCAACTCAATCGGGTGAACTTGTCGACGGCGAGCCGCGTAGTGGCCAAGCGGCGCCGATGGCCACGCTGGTTACCTCGCTTCGTCAGCTCGCCCCGAACCGCGACCTCCCTGCGTCGCGCCGGCCAGCTCGTCGAGCGTAACGCTCGTCGTGTCAGGCCCCGTCTAACAGCTGGGCGATCGCATCTGCGATGGGTTGGCCGGTTTGCAGCTGGTAGTAACTGAAGACGGGGCTGGGGTTCACTTCCAGGCATACGACGCGCCCGTCGGTGGCGAGCTTGAGGTCAAGGCCCGCAACCTGGAGCCCGAGCCCGGTTGCCAGGCGCACGCAGCGCTCGGCGAGCTCGTCGCCGAGGTCGTATGGTGCGAAGGCAGCGGGGCTTCCAGTTTGCTGGATCGCGTAGCGATAGTCCACGGCCTCCGTGTTGATCACTGTGGCGAAAACCTTGTCGCCGACAGTGTGGACCCGCAGGTTACGGCCGGGGACGAAGGCCTGGAACTGCACGGGGCACCAGCGAATCCGTTCAAGTCGGATGACATCGTGCTCGTCGAGCCGGCTCACGATGGACCGCTCGCTGCTGATCGATTTGTAGATCAGTGGTCCGTACATGTCGCGAAAGGCGATGACGCGCATGGGATCATTTGTCACGAGTGTCTCAGGCACTGCGAAGCCGTGTTCGCGGATGAGCTGTAGCTGATAGGGCTTGGAGAAGTTCGACCCCATCGCGATGTAGCGGTTGATCACACGTGCCGGTGTGATGTCCGCCCAGTGGCCGACCAATTCGTGGAAGGTGCGGCTGGCAGCGCGTGCTCGTGCCTCCGGTGGCTCGTCTTCGAGTTCAGGAAGCCAGCGGTCGTCCATGAAGCGCAGGTACACTGCGGTCACGGAGACAAGATCGACATCAAGATCCGGACCGGTGAGCCTTCCCTGCAGACCCGCCTCATCCACGCTGAGCTCCACGGCCAGCTCGCGTACCCATCTCTGGTTGACCATGAGGTGAGCAGCCCGGCGACGCCTCAGGGCCTCGGCCACCATCGCAAGTGAGGTCTCAGTGGGGATGCCGCACAACAGGATCATCGCGCCAACACCGCCTCCAAGGCTGCGACTCCGGCTTCACCGGCTGCGGTGAGGTCCGGCTGCGGCGTGGCGTCCAGTAGGCGCCAACCGGAACGGGCCGGATCGCTGCCGGCAAACCACAGGCCGAGGATTGCCGTTCCTGACAGCGCGGCAAGTCTGCGGGCGGCCTTGCGAATCGCGTCCGGCGCGCTGCTACCGAGCAGCTCGCCATCAACCATCAGAATCATCGTGCTTGCCTCGGCAACGTCCTGAGGGTGGAGATTCGCGCTCGCCAGGCGCAACGGCGCAACCGGAAGCCCCGCCCGCATACCGAGCGCCCGCCAATGAAGCGACGGGCGCCAGCGCCCGCAAAGTCCCTGTGGCGTCGGCTCGTTGACGACCACCGGCGCCAGCGAGCGGAGCCAGCTCATAGCGAAGGCCGTGAGCTCGCTCTGGGCGTATGCGACGTCCGCAGGCGCGGCAGCGGCGACGAGCCCCATCGGCGGCCATGTCAACCGGTTGAGCACCGCACGGATGCCGACTGTGCGCACCCGGCGCCTATCGTCCAGGTGTACCTCGACGTTGGCCCCGTCCTCACTGACCTCGTGGACCCAGCTTGTCACCGGCGTGTCGAGTGCCTCAACCAGGAGGAGCTCGACCGGATGCCGCGACCGGGCATGCAGCCGCTGGAAGACCCATAGTGCCGACGCATCTGTGCTGTGAGCCAAGACAATCCACACGGATGCAAGTCCCGTCTATACGTCGTCCTCGGTTCTGCCCTCCTGATCCGGCTCATTGCGCAATGCGCCGCGGGTGAGATCGGGACGCTCGCTCTGCTCGATGAAGTGTCGCAGCTCGCGTCCCATGCTCTCCAGCGCCTCCGCGTGGCGGACCAGGGTCTCGCGGTCGATCGGCAGAGGGCCAGGGCCGCTTGGCAGCTGCTCACCCTCCTTGATTCCCTTTTCTGGCACCGAAAGCTTCTCGAAATCCAGCTTCTGCTCTTTCACTTCGAGCTTGTGCTCTTTGAGCTCGACCTTCTCCTTGTCTGGTTTGACCTTTTCGATCTCACCTTTAGGGAGTTTCTCGGCTTCCGGCTTGAGCTTTTCTGGCAGTTTCTCTTGGTCAGATTTGACCTTTTCAAACATCTTTTCCTGCTCGAATTTAGCCTTCTCGAAAGTCTTCTCGTTGTCGGCTTTAATCTTCTCGATCTCGCCCTTGCCGAACTTCTCTCCTTCCGGCTTTAATTTCTCCTGCTCGAATTTAGCCTTCTCGGGAATCTTTTCGTTGTCGGCCTTAATTTTATCGATGGGAGGCCGCTCCCGCTGCTCATCCTGTCGCTGCTCAGGGTCAGTGCCCGATCTGTCTGACTCACTCATGATGCCCCCTTCAACCGCGCAATTAATCCGATTCTCGGTCTACACGGCGACTCGTTCGTCCATCACGCTGGTCTCCCTCAGGAAGGCGATCACCGTCGCGACGCCCTGGCACCGATGCCGCAGCAACCACAGGAATGAGGACGAGCGACGTCCGGTGAGTACGTCATTTTCAACCCTGATCGGGTGAACTCTTCGATTGTCCACGCACAGCCCCGATATCCACGCACAACCATCGTGTTGAACCGGGCGGGTGAAGGTTCAGCTGGACAGCAGCTCATGCACCGCGATACCGCGTGGCGTTCCGAGTTCCTCACCGGCGTCTGCTTGGTGGCTCGCTGAGAATCTGAACGACGTCCAGGGGACCGGGTGCGCCACCGAGACCGAGACCGGTGAGACATCCGCGGGGTGCGGCGGTCGACTGGCCGATCCGATGGGCGAGGCCAGTCAGGCGCATGGTGATGTGCTCGGCGATCTGGCCGCCGAACTGGATCGGGCGACCCAGGATCGTGATGTCGCCGACGAGGTAGTCCGCCCCGCGTACCTCGTAGACCGCGCGGACCGCGAAACCGTCGGCGCCGCGGGTGATGCGCCAGAAGTCGTGCGGGTCAGCGCCATCGGGTGTTGTCCAGCCGGCCGTGGACAGACCGTCGATGTAGAGCCCGACCGGGTCCTGCAGCGTGACGTCGGCCTTGGCCCGGGCCAGCGCGTTCACCTCACCACCGATGTGTGGATCGCTGTGTCGGCGCGGTGCGCCGTATCCGCTGCACTCGATCAGCTCCTGCTCGGTGGTCAGCAGCGCACCGTCGCGTTCGCGCTGCACGGTCGCCGCGGCGGCCAGCTCGATCTCGGCGAGCAGCGTGTTGTTGGGCTGGATGAGGTGCATCGCCCCGGTGGCGGTGCCGCTGTTGACGCGGTTGCGGGGAATGTAACGGCCGCCGGGTCTGAACAGGTCTTGGCGGGTCACGGTGGGGCCAACGTGACGCTGGTATAGCGCCAGCGCGGTGTCCGGCGAGGCGTTGGCCAAAAACCCCCAGTACTCCGGTCCCTCACAGGTGAACGTCACCCGCTTGACCTTGCCCTGCGCGTCGCGCTCGACGCTCCACTCGCAGTACTCGTCCTGGACGTCGCGGCTGCGGTCGGCCGCCCGCCACCGCGCGGGGCCTGCCGGTAGCGTCAGCGCGATCTGCTTGGGGAAGGCGCTCCAGGTGACGTCGCGCGTTGCGGCGTCGGCGGCCAGCTCGACGCCCAACGGATTGAAGAACTGCTCCCTGGTACTACCGTCGCCGTCGATACGCCGCTCGGTGAATGCGTTGTCGAGGAACCGGCTCCACGCGGCACGTTGGGCGGTGGTGAGGTCATCCAAGTTTCCAGGTGGGCTGAATTCGGTGAGAGCCACGTGCGCTCCAATCGCAGTTCGGACGCCGATCAGGAGATCGTTGCGTCGGCATTCACCTGCAGCAGCTCGGCGACGTCGTCGCCCGGGCTGCGGGGTACGGTCAACGCGAACTCGGCAAGTGTGCTGCGGCGGAAACGGCTGCGCCTGCCTTGGGCGAGCCGCAACAGGTTGCCCGCGCCGTCTGGGGTGTCGAGTCGTTGCTGCCAGGCGGTCAAGTACGCCAGCAACTGGCGCTGGATGCGGTCGACAAACTCGGGTTGCTCGCTGCCGTCCCACCACGCCAGGAACTCGGCCTCAGGTCCGTCGAGGTCGCGCGCCGCGGCCTCGATCGCCTCGGGCAGCGCCTGGTCGAGCGCAGCACCGCCGGCTCCGGCGCGCACGGTCGGTGCGACGTGGGACAGCAGGGCGGCTCGTTGCTGTGACCAGATCGGGTTGGAGAAGTCGACCATCAGCAGGCAGGTGGCCAACCGCACCGAGAGCACTTCCCTCATGATCAGCTCTTCGAGCACGACGAGGTCCTCCAGCGCTCGCTCGGGCACCAGAAAGGCGAAGAACGTCTCGCCGGGCCGGGTGAAGCCGGCGTCATCGGTTAGATGCAGCTCCAGCTGGGTGCGGGCGGCGGCGTAAGCCGGTCCACTCACCGTCAGGGGCTCGGGTACTAGTGGCAGGCCCAGAGGTCCGGTGAAGGCGTCGAGGTCGAGGAAGAACGTGGTCGGCAATTCCAGCCGATCGCTGCGGGCCACCAAGTCGGACTGGGTGGACGTGCTGACCAGATTCACCGTGGTGGTCGTCAGAACCTGGCGCAACAGCTGCGGCAGCTCGGACACGGTGCCGTCGGCGGCGATGACCCGGTCCAGTCGCTCCTGGGTCCAGCGGAAGATTCCGGGCCGGGCCACCGCGACCTCGAAGACCTCCGCCTGCTTGCGCTGCACCCAGATCGGATCGCTGCGAAAAGGGTCGGATGCAGCCAGCACGTCGGGCGAGATGGTGGCGCTTTGGCTGTGCCAGTGTGACCACGGTGGCTTGAGCTCCTTCATCACCAGCGCGCCGTTGACGTGCGAGTCGAAAGGCCCACGGCCGCGGCTGGGCTCGACCAGTGCATCCCAGGAACTGCCGGCAAGCAACCAGCTCCCGTTGCGGCGCTCGTAGAACCGGAACGCGCCAGCGGTCTCATCCCAGCCGACCACCTGCAGGAAAGCTTGGGAGGAGTCGAGCGCGGTGCTGGTCGACACGAGCAGGTCTGGTTCGGCACCGATCGTGCGGCGGCGAGTGAAGATGACCCGGAGCCCGCGGGCTACTCCCGCCGTCG